>NZ_JBSQPW010000017.1:0-81476 GCF_055118575.1 Trichococcus sp.
GTCAAGAGCGTTTGTTTCACCTAACTTTGAATAGCAGGGCTTGGTTTTTCACATCACCTCGTTATTTGGGGCAGTTTCCATAGAATTTTTGGCACTACCAAGTAGTTGAATGATTTTGTTATTGGGATCGAATTGATTATGCATCTTATTCCACCTCTCAATTATTCGAGCATCAGGGTATCAAAATCTTTTTCCGATTTTCTGTGTCCCCCCCTAAATAAATGCTTACATCGACAGCTTTTCGTTTTCATAATCAATGTACAGTCGATCACTGACTTTGTGATATTCACAAGACTTTCTGTCTTCAGAAATCGTCTTCAATTCGAAATTCCCGATAAATCTGTAACTGAACTTCCCAAAACTATCTTTCATTCTGGCGAACACGGCTCTCAATTCGCCGACTTCATTTATCACTATCTTCCCGTCTTCGCGGATGTTCTCCTCTTTGATGACGCTCCAATCTTCATTCAAGTAATTCAGCCATTGACTATGCTCTTTTTTGTCTTCTGTCGAAATAGTCGGAAACCAAACATGTGCTGGCCGGTCATCAATAGTGATTTTGATGCTCGCTTGCTGGTATCCTTTATAATTTTTGAAAAACAACTGGTTTGCTACGTCAGTAATCACACGGAAACGGTAAAAATCATCAACCGATAGGTATCCTTTTTCCATTACTTGGTCTTTGACCGATACATCAGTATCCCAGTGTGTGATCTTTTTTTCTGCCACTTTTTCTTTTACCTCCGCTGAAATTATTGCTATCCTCTCTGATAATTCTTTTAAGGGTAGTGTAGCATCCACACGCTTCAATTCGAAAAGACTCTCCTCACGAATGGAGGAAAGTTTCTCTTCGATGGTCAGTTCACGTTTCAGATCTGATTCAACATTATTCTTATGAAAAGCCTCATCTACTTCTACACCGACGTTCAACTGGGGGAAATATAAGTCGATCAGGTAGTATTCGTTGTCATGACCTTTCACATATTGCTGTGTTACAGGCCGTAGATCCAAACAATCTATCTTTTGCCAAATAGCATTCAGGATGTAATTTTCATAATCTTTCCGCTTTGTTCGGGAAAAAGTTTTGATTAGATATTCAACTTTGTTCATATAATCCCCCTTTACACTAGCCCATCATGATAGCTTTCCACTTAACGTCTCTGTGACTTCTTCCTAAGGAATAGCATCATATCGCTAAGCTACAAAAATGGCGTCGCATTGTACCGTTCAAGTTCCTAAAATGCCAATCCCACACGACCAAGACCGCACCGTTTAGGGATTGTCCTCTTAGTGCTCACCTTCTGAACGCGAATCATCAGACTCTTTCATTTATGATATGCATGTGCGTATCATATTCAACTGCGGTTTTTTAAAGCATTAGTGATGTTGCGGGTAGGATAGACATTTAACCCCACATCCTTCATTATGGATATGGGGTCAAAGTGTTATTTATTCGCCATCTGTATGCAATCCTAGAATTCTCCCATTTTAAAGGCAATCTGGATAGCTTAGTTATAGTTATCTGAGTATTTATATTTCCTCATCAGTCGTTTAATTGTTCTTCTACATTTGCACAACCTGATTCACGAATATCTAATATGAAGTCATTTTATTCAAAATTTTTCAGTAAAATTTTTTGTAAGTTTAATGAGTTGTTATTACAGAACAATAGGCTGTGATTTAATCTTCAAATCGTCCCAAGAATCGGAAGTTTGGACATCATTTTCATACGCAATCAGATAACCCCATTTCTGCCCTTTAAAATCAGGCTGACCTAGTAAACGAATAACAACTGACTCTGCTGCCTTTTTTTTCGCTTGAACTATGCTATCGTTTTTCCCAGACTCATTTTTACCTTCAATAATCCAAAAGACTCCATCTTTATCCTTAGCAACGAAATCAGGGAAATAGCGATCCTTAGCGTTATAGTAAATAAATCCATTATCCTGAGAATGAAGTCTGTGCCACCACTCTATATTTGGTGAAGTATTTAATAATTTAGCCAACAAATATTCACCTGAATATGAATCAAATGATTCTGCTTCAAATAAGGATTTAAACCATCCTTCATAAAATCTTCCACGAACAAATTCTGAACTAGATGTTATTGGCTCATGGATTTTTTTCCCCAATGGAACATCAAGAACAGCTTTACCGGGCATTTTTGTAGGAATGATTTCCGTTTTTTCTTTTTTTCCTCGAAGAACTTCATTTGCAAAATCTCTTACTAATTTCTTGAGTTCAATTTCGGCGGATGCCAAAGATTTAACAGTCCATTCATCAAAATCTACTGTTTCGATGAATGTTTTCACCAAATAGTCTCTTATAAGTATCTTGTTTTCCTCGGTAACTGGAATAATTTGACCATTCATAATCAGTCTAGTAAGGACTGATTTCACATCCGCCTCCATTATTGGTTTACTTGCAATCTCAGCACTTTCAGTATCTTGAAACACAATACCTTTTCCTAAAGATGCAACGATTTCTTTTCTAATTAAAATGTCTCCAGTTGACGTAACACGCTTTGCAGCGCGCTCAATTTCATGTTTATCAATATCAGCTATAGAAATATCTGGCTGCACTTCAGTAATTCTAGTAACCGGAAAAACGTACTCTACCTGCACAAACTGAGAATTTCTTTTTATGGTTATATTTTCATAATTACTTGCATCAAAACCTGAATCAGGTATAGGACGAATAGTTACAGAAGGGGCTTCTTCTGAAGAATCTACACTTGAGGTATCTGAATCGTCTTTGGAAGTATCTTCTGAAGAAGTACTCCCATCATCTACTTTCGAGTCTGATTCCGTATTCAATACATCTTCTCCTAGAGATTCTATTGTACGATCAATGAGATCCTTTTGTCTCTCATTGACACCCTCTTCTAAACCAAACTGTTGAAGTACATTTTCAGCGGACAAGAGCTCCTCAAAAGATTGATGAGCAATAATATCCAATTGATCAATTTGTAAAACGCCTGTATATTTACCAAATGGTAAGCGTAATCCTCTGCCCATGGTTTGCTCTGTTAATACTTCTGATGCCATGGCACGCAAGGTAACAATAACTGCGATATTTTTCACATCCCAGCCTTCCTTCAATTTATTGACACTTACCACAGCACGGACAGGAGAATCTGGTTTATCTAAATTATCAAGCAAACGATTAGTAACTTCATCATCATGTTTTGAATCCACTTGTAAAACTGCTAGTCCTTTGTTAAAAAAACGGGGAGAACGAAGTAACTCAGTTACTTGCGTCGCATGATCCGTATCTTGACAAACAATAAAGGCGACAGCATTCACATGATTTAGATTATGCTGCTGACTATATTCATCGTAGTATCTTTGTTTAATCTCCCTTAGTTGTAAAGCATCTTTTAATTGTTGCTCTTCAGATTCTCGACTTGTATCATAACCATCTTTTCTAAAAGCAAGAACAGGCGCTTTCACGTATTTATCCTTAATTGCTTGATATAAAGGATAAGTGAATATGACATGGTCATCTGTCATGGTTGAAGCAGTTAAACCGATAGTTGCCGCAGGTTCTAATTCTTTTAAGGCGGAGTTAAAAGCAACAGCACTTTCACTATATAAATGGGATTCATCCGCAATTACAACTAAATTATCAAAATCTCTTAAATAATCGAATAACACTCCTGCATTTTCATCAAATTTTCTGGTCCTTCTACGAATAGCATCCTGTGTGGCACCGTGTGTTTCACCATCTTGGTTCGTAGGAGCTATCAATTGTTGAATATTAAAAATAAAAAGAAGTATAGGATTTTCCTGACCAAAAGAAAACATGGTGCTACCGTTTAACCTCGCCACCCATTCCGTGTAGTTATCTGGTGTCACAATATCTGGAGGAGCAGGAGATCCCTCAATATATTTATTAGAACCCGGCGCAAAGTTTTGAACTGTTTTTGCTTGTATTACTTTGCCTGGAGTAACGACCAAGACATTACTAACGCCCTGGCAGCGAAGATATTCAATAAATGCCGCCATTAAATATGTTTTACCAACACCTGTAGCGAGTTTTAAGACCTGCGTTACCTCTGGGGCGTAATCCCCTTCTAAAGTAGAAATCAACTGACGTAACCCGTTTTTATTTGGATTTCTTAAATCAAAGTCTGAACTAATTTGCTCTATTAAGTTTGAATCGTAATTTATATTAAGTCTTTTATTCATCTCGTCCCTCCTTTGAATATCTAAAGATTCCATCCGGAAGATGAATAATTCGAGAACCTTTGCGAATCTTTCTTAAATATTCACGTACACCGTCTACAAGGCCTGTTGTTGCTAAGACTAAAGATTTGTCTTCTCCTAAAGCAGCAACTAAAGAATCTACTAAATCAGTATCGGCGATTCCCTCATATACTTTCAAATAGGAGCGTCCCTTTTTTGCATCAAATAAAGAATTCTGATATCTATCAAGTAACCTATATCCAAAATTTGCAGCAACGGACTCAATTAACACCTGTCCTGTCGCTTGCTCTGTTAGAATGACACGATCTAATTCAGAATCATAATCAAAACAAGATGGTGATATATGCGCCACCTGGAAACCACCACCACCGCGCCAGTTTATGGCTTTAGATGGTCCAGTTGCAATCATTCTTTTTATTTCTCCGATTGCTTGTCTTTGATCTTCTGTTAAATCTTCTTCTCTGCTTAACTTGTTTAATAATTGTGTGCTTCTAAATAACTCGTCCGTAGTAAAACCATCTGGTAAGATTGCATTATCTTTCAAAGTTCTTTCTTCTCTATGTGTAATGCCACCTGGATCCTGATTTTTTACCACCATTTCTAATCTGGGTTTAGTGAACGTGTTAAAGTTAGTTTCCAACAACTCACAAGTTATCCATTTTCTGCCCATTTTCTGTGCTACCGCAGCTGAGGTTCCAGATCCTGCAAAACTGTCGAGAACAATATCACCTGGATTTGAAGCAATATGAATGATGCGCTCCAGAAGACGCTCTGGCTTTGGCGTAGAAAATGGTGTTGTTCCTGGGAATAGTTTTTTTATTTCCGATTTTGCTTCATCGTTCGAGCCGACTTCCTTTTGAAACCACATATCTTCTACCGTTCGGTCTTCCATTTCAGATAAATATGTTTTCTTCCTGAATCCCCCATATCCATTGCTTGTTATATACACCATAGGCCAGTTTCCTTTTTCATACACACTTAAACCAATTTCTGGATCGAAATCTGGAATTATAAGAGCTAAAACACCCTTACGAATTTTTTCGATTGAAACATTGCATAATTCCGCACGTTTTTCCACATCGTTAATATCTTCTAACTGATAATTTGGATTCCATCCCTTCATAATTTCCAACAAATTATCTTGTCCAAACCTCCAATGTTGCCCATCTGAAGGATATATGTACTCTCCTGTAATTGGATGTTGTATTGCATACACCATACCCTGATGAGTTCTTGATCCGGTTGCTGTTGCGGGAGCACTAGTCCATCTACCATTCACATCATCATCAGGATTTGAATAACCGCTATTCATGCTTTCCGTACGTCCTAATCTATTAATAGTGAACGGGCCATGAGATTTATAAACAATAATTATGTCATGTCGCCCCGAAATAAACTCCGCATCATTTCTTGGTTTGAATGTTTTTTCCCAAGCTATTTGTGAAATAAAATTATTGGATCCAAATACTTCGTCCATTAATACTCGCATACGATGCACTTCACTACGGTCCAAATGAACCCAAATTGACCCACTTTTTGAGAGTAATTTTTTTAGATTAATCAATCTATCTCTCATCATTGTTAACCAAATGGAGTGTTCTAGATTATCTTCGTATGATTCAAACGTTTTCGAGGTATTAAAGGGCGGATCCAAGTAAATTAATTTTACTTGTCCAACATATTTTCCAGCTAATTCAGGTACTCTTGTCAACGCTTCAAGTACATCCCCAGACTCCCCATGAATCAATAGATTATCACTTTGAGGTTCTAAATCCGCTCTCTCAGAATATTCGTTTTCGTCTAGCTTCGGACTTTGGAATCCTTCTACATATTCATCAAACATTAAGGTGTGAGTTTCACAATATCTTGGGTCAGACGGTTCTACCCATGTATATCCATATTTCCCATTCTCAGTAGGGAGTAAAGCCTTGTCTTTGTTATACCAAGTTAGCTCTAGTCTTTGTTTAATCATTAGTCACCTTTCTTTTGTTTTCAATATATGTCTTTTAAATTGTTTATATTTAACGATTCTTTCTGTTTTTTTCTCCATACAACTTTATAAGAACTAATGTCGCAGTGATACATTTATATTGTTGATAACTTTATACGCTCTTATTATATATTACTATCTTTTTACTCTATATACGATTTGCTATTAATTGTTCCAGCTACTGAAATCGCCCCTTTTATATACATAAAATAATTATAGCATAGTCCCCCTGATTCTAGACTAGTCTTTCCAGAAATCGATTGTTCTTAAACCTTTATTACAAATCAAAAGACCTATCAACTCATGAACCGAACCATATACCATGCGAATTTTTATCTGTATTTGTAATACGGCCCCCGTATCAGATGAAACAGCGGCCCCTCCAACGAAAACCCCATCTATACTTCCGGTACCCATTGATACCCCTTGGAGACCAATTGCTTGATTAGCTTGTTTTCTAGTGCTGCTTCACTCTGATAGGCCATCCAATCATTCCTAGCGGTACGCAAAATGTTTCGATTTTCTTTTCTTTCCATTATCTCAATATCCCGATATTTTTTCAACAACGGGCATCCGACATTTTTTTGGACGAGGAAACGGGCAAAAAAAAAATCAAAATGATGTTTAGGCGGCTTCTGCTTATCACCTACATCAATCCCTTGGACATCATTTTGATTAGCTGTTTCTCCTGTTACACAATCCCTTTTGTGTTGTCTGATTGGATTGTACTGTACCCAATATTACTGACACGTTCCCTCATGCATTCCCTTTCGAATCCCCATGACTTTTCCTTTGTTGCCATGGCTTGCCCCGCAATTCCGCAGTTTCTAGCAGTTAGAGATGCCTTAGTATTTGTTTTCACTGGTGCTGATTTGGCTTCTGGTAGTCCATCTATTATTTTTTACGGAAAAACGGGATTATTATAGGATTTTTGATTGTAATTACTTATTTTACTATTTTTTTACTGTCCGTTTGCTTCCCGCCCCTTGGGGTGGGATGGGAAGCTACGGGCTTCAATCATCCGTGAGAGGTTGAAGGGAATGGATTTCCTGACACGGATTTAGGTGCGACCTGCTTAGGTCTAGAAATGGCACGAAAAAGTCCCTCAACAGGCTATCCTGGAAAGCCTGTCCATTCAGCAACTCACGGGATTATCGACTGTTCCAACATTTACAACACTAAGCAGATTTCTCCTGACAAAACAAAAGAGCCATCACCTTCGTTAGGTGATGACTCTGTTTCAGTTGCGTGAATCAGTTTTCGGATGAAATCTTGGCCTTTTTATTTGGCTGATACTTCATAGATATTGTATATTTTTCAAATGAGAATATTTTAAGAAATCGTACTTGAATATTATCAATGCTCTATTTCTTCTACACCAAGTCTTATTGCCTAATTCGTGATGCGAAAGTTGGGTTATAAGATGTATAGCACATCTCTGGTTTGGAAAAACTACATTCTCTTATTTCGGGTGTTAAGAAATGTTCCAGCCGTAAATATAGCCGCTGTTTTTGCAGCTATGGCTGCCTCTTTTGAATTTTGAGCTATCTCAATTTGTTTTGACAACATTTGTTCTTTATGGACATCTTCGAGCAAACAATTGATTGCTTCTTTCAAATTATCAGCTCTATTGCTAGAAATGTTTTGGATTAACTCTTTTATAATTGTAGGATGTGCATATTCAAAAGATACTATTTTATTTGAATATGCATCATAATAGAGTTGTAATTCTTCTTCTATTTGAACTAGATCGTTTTCAATTTTGTTATTAAGTCTGGTTCGTTCTACGAACTTCTTTTGATTTCTGTTATAAGGATAAACAAGTCCAACATACACAAAATCTATAAAACTTAAAAAAGTCCAAATAAATCCATCTCCTGGTATAAATATCCAAATGATACAAGCTATAAGAATACCAAATACATACCAAAGGGCCGCCTCTCCATTGGTCATATATTTTTTGCTACCTTGTAATGACTCATATCTATCATAAAGATCTTTTTTCTTGCTAAAGTACGAAAGAGCATCATTTAACTTTGTTAGCAAAATATCTTTATGGGATTTTGAATCATGACCATTTTTTCGTGATTGTACTTCTTGAGATTTATTAATATTTAGTTCTTCAATTTGAGATTTTCCGCATTGATTACAAAATTTCGCAGCAGTTGGAAGTTCTGTACCGCAACTAATACAATATTTTCCCATATAGCTCATCCTCTCTTTATATCAAAGCTTACTTTTTCATTCATATTTTTTCAATTTAACTTCGACTAGCCAGAAAATCCTCGGCCTTGCGTCTATGTTCATCTGTAATATACGGAGAAATTATTTTTACTACAGCTACTATCGCGGCTCCATCATCAACATAACCTGCAACAGGAATAAAATCCGGAAGCACATCTACAGGAAAGATAAAATACGCCAAAGCTGAAAATGCAGAAATACGCGCTGATAACGGTGTACTAACATCCATAGAGCAAAAATACATCGCAATAGCATCCGGAACAAATGGTACTTTTCCTAAAGTCTTTTTCGCTTTACTCCAGAGTGTCTTTCCCATATATCCATATTGTCGATAATTTTTCTTATTCCCTTGAATTTTTTGTTTTTTTTCATACTTGCTCATTTTTATCAGCTCCTTATATACCTACTGATTAGGATATTAGAAAAATTCCACTGCAACAAAATGTAAGCGCTGTGTTTATCTAGTTTTATTATAGGCCTATGAAATAATAATATCCATAAATATTTAATAGCCATTATCATAGAATTTTTGTGAAAATTTTATCCTATCAGGTGTTTGTGTTCAACTTCTCTTCACTTCAGTGAACCTTACTTCCCGAGATAGCCGATTTTAGATACTTATCCTCCCCTTATGGGGATTCTATTTATTCAGCAAACACTTCAGCTTTAGATGCTCCGGAAAGCAAAAATGAAATGGAAATCCCGTCACTGTAAACTTCCCGCTCAATCGATTCTATTCTTTTTTCGACATATTGTGTATCAGAAAAAGTCTGGATACTATTTCAGACAGTAGATGTGATCCGCTGCATATTTCTGCTGAAATGCATCCAACACCGCAGTATCATAAAAATGAGCAACCATGTATCCTGTCTTATCGTATGCTTCTGCAATTACTTTAGGTGATAAGACTGTCTTTGGATAGTATGTCGGCATTATTTTTGAAATGCGGTCATAGGTGACTTTCTTGTTCTTTAAGGTCTCTTCTGTATTGACACGGTACAATCCTTTAAAAATGGCTTCATATTTCGCTGAAGATGTCTTCTCATGGGAAAATAGCGTAATCTTTTGATTCAGCTTCGTTAATCTACTCCAGGCGTATTTGTCATTTTCCGCAGAATTAATGTGGAATTCTGTGAACCGATTCCCATCTGGCGTTAATCGGTTGTCCCATTCCCCATTAGGATAAAACTTCAATCTCTTAACGTCCGTATCTTCCTCAAATTTATGCTTTGCTCCGCTACCTTGGAATCCTTTGTACCCCGCACCAAAGCAGTTGCAGCACTCTGCTACGGTTCGTAAGCGTACATCCTCATCTGCGTCTAAATAGCCTTTTTCGATATATTCGCTTGGATTTTGATCTCTGACAGACTCCCATGATACATAAACGTCTTCTTTCTTTCGTTTATCGATAACATCCACCGCCTCATATTGATTTGCTCTAATTATCTCAATGATATCATCGGCATTCAATCTTTATCTTTATTTCATTTAATTTACTTTTATTTTGTGTTATTTCAATTGTTACAGCCTTAGATGATCCGGAAGGTAAAAAAAAGCGGAAAGCCCGTCATCATAGGCTTTCCGCTTTTTCGGTTCTATTCTCTTTTTTCAGTCATTTTAGTACCCAGCTCAGGAATGCCGTCACACCGCCATTCTCCTCAAAAAAATGACCTCATTTATGATATGCATGCCCATGGATAATCCGGAATGCTCTGTAGATCTGTTCGACGAGCACGAGGCGCATGAGTTGGTGCGGGTAGGTCAGTTTGCCGAAGGAGATGTGTTGGTTGGCGCGGGACAGGACGGCTTGGCTGAGGCCGAGCGAGCCGCCGATGATGAAGACGATGTCGCTTTTGCCGGAGGTGCCGAGTTTGTCGATTTCGTTGGCGAATTCCACCGAATCGTACTGTTTGCCCTGGATCGCCATCGCGAAGACGTAGCTCTGTTCCGGGATTTTGGCGAGGATTTTTTCGCCTTCCTTGTCCTTGATGATTTCCATCTCTTTATCGCTCAGGTTTTCGGGCGCTTTTTCGTCGGCGACTTCGATGATCTGCAGCTTACAGTAGCTGCCGAGCCGCTTCGTGTATTCGGCGATGCCCTCCTTCAGATATTTTTCCTTCAGTTTTCCGACCGTGATGATTTTTATGTTCATTGCTTTTCGCTCCTTTTTGTTCTCAACTACTATCCTATGGGAACAAGTGCTATTTCGCAACCGTCTTTTTATTTGAAGGCTTGTTGACGAAAATATAGCTAGGATTTCCTGTTTATCTTATTATTAACCAAACTGATTGTACAGTCTTATTATAATATGAAGAAAAGTGCAATTTTCGTCTGAAAAAGGCATGAAAACCAGTTGCTTTTTTCTGCAAATGATTTAAGATATCCTTATGCTTTTGAGTTGCTTAATCATGCAATAGCATTATAATGAAGTAACAAATCCTATTCGCATGCTATTTGAGAGGAGAATTTGACCCATTGTGTTAAAGAAATTTTCGAGTTGGACTGCTTCACAAAAGATCGCAACGAGCTTTGCCTTTGTCATCTTTACCGGATCGATTTTACTTACGCTGCCGATCAGTCAGCTACCCACTTCGAATGCAACCTATTTCGACAACCTATTCACTGCTATATCGATGGTTAGTGTGACCGGCCTGTTCACCGAATCTGTATACGACTCGTACACTATCTTCGGACAGGTCGTCGGGATGGCCTTAATGCAGATCGGTGGATTGGGATTGATGACCCTGATCGCTTCCGTCATTACGCGCCTGAAAGGCAGGATTGGTCTTCGGAACCGTTTGGCCGTACAGGAAGGGATCAACCGTGGTGATGCGCGTGGATTCAGGGAATACCTTTCGGATATCCTGAAATATACCGCTGTCATCGAATTGACCGGTTTCGTTTTGCTTTCGATCCGCTTTGTGCCGGAAATGGGTTGGCCGCTTGGTCTTTTTACTTCCCTGTTCTTGGCGATTTCAGCATTTTGTAATGCCGGATTCGATCCAATGGGAAATGTCAGCCTCGTGGATTATGTCCATGACCCATTGGTGAACTATGTCATCACTTCGCTTGTCATTTTGGGCGGTATCGGCTTTTCGGTCTGGTTCGACGTATCGAAAAGCGTAAAATGCTATTTTGCCAAAAAATGCAGACCAAGCTTGAAAGTCTTTTTCCGTGGCCTGTCGTTGCATAGCCGCCTTGCTGTCAGCGTATCGCTTGTGCTCATCCTTGTTGGTCTTGTCTTCTTTGTTGCGGTTGAATACAACAATCCGAATTCGATCGGAACATTCACCTTTCAGCAGAAGCTCTTAGCCGGTTATTTTCAGACCGTCACCATGCGTACTGCAGGATTCGCGACGATCGACTATACAACCGTTTACCCCTTCACACTTTTCTGGTTTGTGTTGACCATGTTTGTCGGTGGTTCGCCAGGCGGTACTGCGGGCGGTCTGAAAACTACGACATTCGCAATCATCTTCCTCACGCTCTACAACGAGTTGCGCGGACAAAGCAATGTGAATATCGCAAACCATACAATCAGTCGCCCACAAGTCCGTCAGGCGTTCGTCATCTTTATGACACTACTGGGAACCTTGATTCTCGGAACAAGCGTATTGAGCATCTTGAACCCTGAAGTGGATTTTATTTACATTCTGTTTGAAGCGGTGTCTGCGATTGCGACGGTGGGCGTCAGCGCCAACCTTACTCCAACTCTGGGAGAGTTGAGCCAAGCCGTTATTATGGTGCTGATGTTTGCAGGGCGTATCGGTCCGATAACCATGTTGGACAGTCTCGTCAGACGCACGCAAAAAGTACAAGATGTAGAGTTTTCTAAAGGAACTATCCTGATCGGATAATAGCAAAGAGGAGCGTATCTAAATATGAGTAAATTGGTTGGTATTTTGGGACTAGGTATTTTCGGCTCGACAATCGCAAAAACGTTGAGCGAATTCGATTCGGATGTTATCGCTGTCGACAAGGATCCTGAGAACGTTAATCGTCTGGAACCATTCATCACAAAAGGGATCATAGGCGACGTAACCGATCTGGCTTTGCTTGAATCGATCGGTCTTTCAGACTGTGATGTGGTCGTGATCGCTACCGGTACGGTGTTGGAAGCCAGCGTGTTGGCTGTCATGAACTGCAAGAAACTCGGCATCAAGCATATCATCGCCAAAGCAAAAAACAAGAATTACCGTGAAGTTCTGGAAGCGATCGGCGCAGACACTGTTATCCTGCCTGAGAAAGAAACCGGCATGCGCCTCGCGAAAAATATCCTGCGCACCAACATTGAAGATGTGGTGAATCTGGATGATCAGACTTCCATCATTGAATTCTATCCGCCTATAAAATGGGTCGGTAAAACATTGGGTCAATTAGACTTGCGCAACAAATACGATATAAACATCATCGGATTGCGCAAACACCGTGGCGAACGCCTGGATGTGTCGTTCTCGGCAGATTATGTTGTGGACAAGGATATCGTGCTTGTGGGTATCACCGAGTCTGATGTATTCGAACGTTTTGATTATTTGAACCAATTATCTTGATTAACTGGGGGCTGTCTCGAAAGGGACAGCCCTTTCTTTGTGCATATGCGCGCTCTGGTTGTCGGATTCTTTCCGGTTATCCGACAACTTACACACCGAATGCGGCCGGGTTGTCCGATTCTTTCCGGTTATCCGACAACCTCTACACCGAATGCGGCCGGGTTGTCCGATTCTTTCCGGTTATCCGACAACCTCTACACCGAATGCGGCCGGGTTGTCCGATTCTTTGCGGTTATCCGACAACCTGCACACAGAATGCGGCCGGGTTGTCCGATTCTTTCCGGTTATCCGACAACCTGCACACAGAATGCGGCCGGGTTGTCCGATAACAGCTTCGGTTATACCCACTTCACACACTCAAATCACACCTTATCCACAAAAGTTATACACATGTACACATGTTCCCCCGTTATCTAGTGGTAGTCTTTTTTGGGGGCACATCATCTTGATTATCTCTGAAATGAATTATCCGCCTGCACACATAGTTATGCACATGGCAGGTTGAGCAATCTTTTTCCATTTAACCCGCTTTATTACAACGTTTTATAACTATTTTTCACATGACGCTTTTTTAATCCACAGGTTAATCCATTTTCTGTGGATAACTCCCATTTTCAGAAAGCAGTGTTCCCATAACCATTTACGTGTTTTGCACACAAAAACTTTTTTTCCACAGAAATTATCCACATTCGTGTGGATTTCTGCCTCTTCCCGCATCATCCACCTTAGTATAAAACGCAAAATAGGGGCTGTATCAGAACCAGAACAGGGTTTTCTGGTTGTAATAATTCTCTTTTTATCTGGTAATTGATTTTTATGCTCATAGATTCCCCGCCAAAACCCATTTAGCGGGGTAAAATGTCCAAGGGCAACACGAGATTCCCCGTCAAAACCCATTTGACGGGGTAAAACGTCCGCGGGGAACATGAGATTCCCCGCAAAAGCCAATTTGGCGGGGAATTCCACCACCGAAAAAGCAAATAAGGGGCTGCCTCATTTCGAGACAGCCCCTGTTCAACCTTTCATTCATCTTTCCAACTTATTCGGCTGAAGTCTGTCCTTCAGTCAGGGTTACCGTTGTTGACTGCAGTGTGCCTTCACGGTAATAGGCGATTTCCACATCGCTTCCTACTTCCAGTGCATACAGGATTTTGCGCAGATCAACGATGCTCGTTACGGCTTCGCCGTTCATTTCCGTGATGACGTCGTATTGTTCCAATCCGCCCAGTTCGGCTGCCGACAAGGCTTGGACTTCGGCGATGACGACGCCTGCCGTCACATCCTCAGGCAGACTGAGTACAGAGCTTTGTTGGGACGCTGAAATTTGGGACAGATCCAACATGGATACGCCCAAGATCGGACGGATGATTTCGCCGTTCTGTTCCAATTCGTTGATGATGGTCAGGACATCGTTGCTTGGGATCGCGAAGCCCATCCCCTCAACATTCGAATCGGATATCTTCATTGAGTTGATGCCGATGACTTGGCCGGCGATATTGATGAGAGCGCCGCCGGAATTGCCTGGGTTGATTGCCGCATCCGTCTGCAGCGCCGTCACATCCCAGTCGACGATGCTGTCCCCATCCACATCTGTGGATACGGAACGGTTTTTGGCTGAGATGATGCCTTGGGTGACCGAAGTTGCGAACTCGGTACCAAGCGGAGAGCCGATTGCGATGGCCGGTTCGCCGACATTGACAGCGTCCGAATCACCGAAGGAAGCCACAGCAGTAACATTCGTTGCCGGTATCGTCAAGACGGCCAAATCGGTCCAGACATCGCTGCCGACGACAGTCGCTACTTCTTTCGTGCCGTCCTTCATCAGGATCTCCAGCTCGTCCGCACCGTCGATGACGTGGTTGTTCGTCACGATATAGGCGAGGTCGTCTTCAATCTTATAGATGACGCCGCTGCCCTCGCTTGATGTCTCCAGCGTATCGTTGGTCGTATCCGAGGAGTTCTGCGGCAGATCAAAGCCGAACATATTTTGGCTGCCTGCCTGCATATTGATGATGGAGACCACTGCATCTTGTACTTTTTCGACAGCTGCAGTCGTGTCGGTCGTCACATTGACGGCGATATCCGTCACGGTTTCATTGACGGATGGGTTTCCGTTGTCGTCTGTTCCCGATCCGTTGCCGAGGATTCCTGTACCGAACAGCAAGCCAGCGCCGATCAGGGCGACCATCCCGCCACCGATTAACCCACCGACAATGCCGTTCTTGATTGGTGAATTTTTACGGTCTTTTGGGCGTTTCGATGATTCTTCCGTGTCGCTGACGCTGTTGTATACGCGCGCGCGTTCCTCTTTGTTCATGGTTGTTCTTGTGGTTGGCTCCACGACCGGTTCTTCTTCAATTTCTGTGTATTCTGCCTCTACTTCGATTTCTTCGGATAAGTCTTCCTGCCTGTGATCAGCAGCTGGAGCATCGGCGGCAGTCGATTCAGTTTCCGTTTCATTGTATGCTTCTTGATCAAGCGGATTGTTTTTGTTTTCTTCGTCCCTGTCCATTATGATTCCTCCTTATCGTTCTACAAGATCAGTATAGTACCTTATTTTGAATAAATTATGAAGATAGTGAGAGGTATTTCGGAAAATGAATCCTCAGTACATTAATTGTATCATATCCGCGTACGCAAAAAGGAGCGGAATCACTCGATCCACCCCTGTGCTTGCAATCCCGCCAAATGCCTAAACTCTGAAAAGTTCGGTAGGCTCGTCCGGATCGGTATCATATACAAAAAAATCTTCGTTGACGCCCAGGCCTTTTTGCATCAGGATACTTTCGGCCGTATGGTGCGCCAAAGTCTTGATGTTGTTGTCCCGGCTCAAATGGCCAAGGTAGATGCGCTTGGTCCGGTCGCCCAACATTTCGGCGATGGCGGCAGCTCCATCCTCATTGGAAAGATGGCCCTCATCCCCCAAAATACGCTGTTTCAGTGACCATGGGTATCCGCCCATGCGCAGTAATTCAAGATCATGATTGCTTTCGATGAGGTACGCATCCGCATCCCGCAAGAGACCGCGCAAACGATCGCTGACATAGCCGGTATCGGTCAACATGACCATCTGTTTGCCTTCATGATGGAAGGAGTAGAACTGCGGCTCTGCGGCATCATGGGAAACACCGTAGCTTTGGATATCAACATCGCCCAAAGTCAGCACCTGGCCCATCTCGAAAATGTGCTTCTGCTCGGTCTTGACGTTGCCGATGATGTGGTCCATCGCTTTCCAGGTCGCTTCGTTGGCATAAAGATCCATGTGGTACTTGCGCGCCAGGACGCCCAGGCCGTGCACGTGATCGCGGTGTTCATGCGTGACGAGGATCGAATCCACCTCAGCGATATCCCGATCGATTTTTGCCATCAGTCCGGCGATTTTTTTCCCGCTCAGCCCGCAGTCCACCAATATTTTCCGTTTCGGTGTCTCGATATAGGTGCAGTTGCCGGAACTGCCGCTCGCCAGATAGCTGACGCGCATGCCTTCTTTTTCTATTGTCTCAATCAAACTTAGCCCCGTTGCCATAAATCTAACTAAATCTAGTTTATGTTTGCTTCCCTGTTCTTCGTGCCCGATTTGGTCCTGACGGACTACTTTCGTTTGTTGCAGCACTCCGAGGGCGTAAATTCCGATGCAACGAATCGTACATACCCGAGTTACCGTTAGACTGCTTGGTAATCCCTCAGATTGTAGCTTGCGTTCAGATCCCTATCGCAATGATGGCCGCAGGTGCAGTGGTAGACCCTGTCGCTGCGTTTCAAGTCTTTTTTGAGCGTTCCGCAGTTGTTGCACAACTTGGAACTCGGGAACCACTGGTCCGCTTCCACAAAAGCAATGCCGTGCAGTTCGCACTTGTATCGCAGGCATTGTTTGAAGAAATAGAGTTTCTGATTTGCGATTGCCTTAGCTAAACACTTGTTCTTCATCATGCCGCGGATGTTCAGCGTTTCCATCACAATGCAAGAGGGTTTGGATTTCACGATCTCTGCTGTTGCTTGATGGACATGATTGGTTCGGATGTTGGCTAAGCGTCTGTGTTGCTTTCGGATTTCACCTTCTAGTTTTAGGAGATGGTTAGATTTAGGCATTCCTTTCTTGTATTTTTTACTTGCACGCCGCTGTAATCTCTTGAGGCGTTTCTCCGCTTTCCTCACGGAGGCTGTTTTGTTTATATTGTTGTAAAAAATGCCATCCGAGGTGACCGCCAACTCCTTGATGCCGACATCCACCCCGACAATCCGATCATCCAATTCGACTTTTATTGGATTCACCTCGAAGCCGACCGTCAGGTAGCAATATTTGCCATCGAACTTGATGCGCGGATTGTAGTATTTGCAATCCTCGGGCAACGGTTCGTTGGTTTTCACCCAACCGATTTTTTCCAACAGAACGCGGTTGCCTTTCACTTTCAGCTTAACGCAGTCATTGTAGAAACTCGGTGTGGAGCGGCGCTTAGTCTTGAACCGTGGATGTTTGGCTTGCCCTTTGAAAAAGGCTTTGTAGGCTTTGAAGGCATCCTGGACCGCCTGTTTAACGACATTGTTGGAAACGTCATTCAGCCAGGCATATTTCTTGCGCTTCTTCATCTTGGTAATGTGCTTGCGCAACTCATTGTCGCTGATGAACGTTCCACCGAAGCGGTGGTTCATTTCCTGCATTCGGATTGTGTAGTTTTAGGCCCAGCGAGCAACGCCAGCCGCTTGGTAGAGTTGGGAAGTTTCGTCAATCAGAATCAAGCGGACCTTCTTTGTCAGCATCATCTCGGATCATTCCTTTTTATACATAAAGTATTAGAGTAAATGAAATTAAATACAAAAGATTTGAGTGCATTTGAGGAGATTTTTATTGACTGTTAAAAGTCTCCAATACATCCATAAGTTTAACTTATTTTTTGGAAAATGCCAGTAATTTTTCTCAGTGTTAAGAAAAGTTAATCTTCCGGCGCTGCATGGGGAGGTCTCTTCGAAAGCTGCTTATTTCTTGGTTTTGCGCCAGGCTTTCTTGGCGATTTTGAGCGCGCGCAGTTTGGCGGTCTTCTTCGATCGGTTCTGCTGGCTCTGTACGAGGATCGCATCCAGCAAGGTGATTCCCTCTTCCACGAAGGCCCCTTTGTTCAGCATGATGCATTCCGCTTGCCCGGCCATCGTCGCATCGGACATCTCCGCCCGCGTCGGCACACCGTTTTTCACCATGTTCTCGAGTACCTGCGTGCTCCAAATGACCGGAATGTGCGCAGCCTCGCAGATCCAGAGTATTTCCTCCTGCAGTTCCGACAGCCTCAGGAAACCGGCCTCGGCAGCCAGGTCTCCGCGGGCAATCATGATCGCCAAGGGGTTTTTGCTGGCAGCCGCGACGATCAGTTCCGGCAGATGGTTCACAGCTTCCACCGTTTCGATTTTGATCACAAGCGGGATAGCGGCAGCTGCTGCACTGCCGACATGCTCCGCCAAAGTTTTTTGGATAGCAACGATGTCCTTGCTACCGCGGACAAAGGAGAAGCCCAGAATATCGGCCTCTTTTTCGGCCACCAGCAGGTCTTCCTGATCCTTTTCGGTCAGGATTGGCATCTTAAAAGTGGATTCCGGGAAATTGAGTCCTTTTTGCGGTTTCACCCGGATCCCTTTTGCCTTGGCTGCTTTCCCTACCTGCACAACGACGCCTTGCGCTTTCTGCTCCACCACACGCCCTTCCAGGACGCCATCATCCAAAATGACCGGACTGTCTAGCTTCAGCTCATCAAAGAGATTCAGGCTTTCGCTGAACACAATGGCTGGATAGTGCTTCAGATCTTTGAAGGAAGCATCCGCCGTCAGGAAGAACAAGTCCCCAACTTTGAGGCGAGGCTTCTCCTTTTCACTGCTGACGGCATCCACCCGGATCTTCGGACCTGCGATATCAAAATAGATGCGGCAACTCTTGCCGGCAGTTTTTTGGGCATCCTTAAGATTCTCGATCATCTTCAGCCAGACGGCGCTGTCATCATGGGCGCAGTTGATCCGGGCGATATCCATGCCGCGCTCGAGCAGGCGGACGAGGAAGTCTTTATCCGCTGCGGCCTGTTCCGGAAGGGTGACCATGATCCGGGTAGTCCGGTGCTTCGGTGGGTCACCCAACAAGACGGTCGCCTCGGTCGCCAATTTTTTCCGGCCCGGGAATTTCTCGGTCGTCTTAGGATAGTCATCCAGCTGCTTGATTTCCCCTGACATCAACGCCAAATTGCGTACGATTGCATCCAGCTGTTGAAGGACTTTCGATTCTGTCCTTCCCAGCGAGGATAACCCCCATTTCGATAGCTGGCCCTGCAGCGGGCGGATATCCCTGCGGCGCAACGCCAGATAGTAGGCAAGATTCTTGCCGCTCAACCGGAAGGACGTCCGGGAAATACCCGGCTCCCATTCCGCATAAAGGGCATTGCCTTCTTCATAGACCGCTTGACGGAGCGCACGCATCTCCTCATGCAATGACTGCAATTCGTTCCGTTCTTTCTCTTTCACTTTATTCACACCCCTACCTTTCATCATTCATCAAATGAAGGACTGTCTGCCGAAAAATAGCTTCGTAGTTGAAACAAAAACACCCTGCTCTGCTTGAGAATAGGATGTTTTCGAAAGTATCGACGTCATTCGTCAGAAAGCACCGCCGCCGGAACCGCCACCCGAACCACCGGATGAACCGCCGCTGAAACCGCCACCGAAGCCGCTACTGTTGGAGGAAGTCGGCATCGATTTGGTTACGCCTGTGTTGATGCTGTTGTTCAGCGAAGACAGGAAGATGGCATTGTTCATGTAATAATAGCTGCCAAAAGCGGAGGCTTGGATTTCGTTCACAGGGAACTCGACCTGCATCTGCTTCATGACCTTGTCGGCCACTCCAAGCGAAACGGCATAGACCAAGAAATGATCCCACAAAGCGATTGATCCGACTTCGCGCATCGGAAAAGCACCCACGTCTTTCAACATGTTGCGGAAGCCGGTCCATTCCTGTTTCGTCCGTTCCCCTTCCGCCGTCATGATTGGCTTGATTGCCACTGCCATCAGTTGGATGAAACTGAGAACAGCACCCAAGACGGCGAGGATGATCGCCCAAGCGATAAAGTTTCCGCTCATGATGCCGGAGAACAAAACCCCAAACAAAAGGAATATGTTTGCGGCAAAAGCCAAAGTTGCGAAGGCAATCCCTTTTTTATTGTCCTTTGAACGGTAATTCTTGCGTTTCGGCGTGGCGACGTCCATTACGCGTTCTTGCCATTTGACCCGATTCTCATTGAAGCGTTTCGCTTCCGTCGAATTGTCGGCGATGTTCTCGATATCATCGAGTGTGACGCTTTCCCCGTTCCCGACATCGCTGATGAACCACTCCAAAAGTTGTTTTTCGTGGCTCAGGAGCGGAGCATTTTTTGTGTCCTTGATCTGCGTCAGCAAGAAGGAGTCTTCCGGCGCTTTTTCCCGCCCGAAGATCCCTTTTTGGGGAATCTGCACGGGTGAAATCGTCAGATAGCCTTTTCGCACCAGATCCAGAATAGTCGCTGAAATGTCGGCAGCCTGCACATTGCCGCTGAAGACAGCACCGTTCATGACGGCCGGCGTCATGTCCTCAGGCAATTCATAGATATGGTCCGGCAGATGGATTTCCTGCGGAATCTCTTTTTTTCTTGCTCTCCTTACCCAGAGGAACACCAGAATCGGCAAAATCGGCGCGATCACAGCAAAAACAGCACTGAGGATGCCAAAAAGCAGCGCATTGCGTTCTTCTTCTTCGGCCAAGGCGGCTTCCTGCGCCAAGATTTCATCGAATTTATCCTCGTTCACTACGTTCGGATTGTCTGCCGTAATGCGGGTCGGGAAAATCACATGCGCCTCCACGAACTGATTGGCCGGATTCTGCGGAACGTAAAGCAAGGCTTTTTGATTGTCTTCCAGGGTCACGGTACTGTTCTCATCGCCGCCGTGGCCCCAAGCGCGCAATTCCTCTTCGCCAGTCGCTTCCGGCAACAGGATGGTGACGTCCACATCGTTCAACGGATCCTCCCAGGCGGACCCGATGACCTTGCGATTGAATTCAGCGATATCATTATAATTCGTCACGATTTCGGGAATGCGGTATTGGTAGATGACCGTCTGGATTTCATCAGTCATCCTGTTATATACGGTGAATTTCAGGAAATCACCAGTGTTGTCCAGTTTGAACGTCCCCGCTTCCTCCGTGTCGCTCAAAGCAAAGGGGAACGTATTTTCCGAAAGATAGCCTTGCATCGAAACCTTCACATCGGTCGGATCCGCCACCTCCGAAATATCCAAATCATAAAGTACCCCATTGAACTCCCCTTCGAAATCGTAAGTGATGCTCTCTGTGAAAAAAGCGCTGCCATCCCGCTGTATTTCGACCAGCACATCGTAATTCGTAATCTCATAGGAACGGGCCTTTACTTCCTTCTGTCCAAATCCGATCAAAAAAAAGAACATGAACAGCGCAATCGAGCCTATCCGTTTCATCGTTACCTTCCCCTTCCGATACCATCCATCAAGCTTGATGCTTCTGATACCCCCATTTTAACAAACATGTCTGCACAACAAAAGGAAGAACCTCATTTTTCATTGTCATTAACTTAAGGGCATTGACAAATAAGACGCGAGCTGAAATCAGAGGGGATTGGCGATCAGAGTCCAGATGAAATGATCAGCCCAGTGGTCAAAACTGTCGAATATAAGCGGTAGATTCGATAATTTGATTTCCGGTTATGCCGAGATTATCGAATGTCTAGAAGCATTCAACAATTTGGCATCATATCGGACCGAAATTATCGAATAGGCAAGGAACATTCAACAATTTGGCCTCGCAATCAAAAAAAAGCGGGTATGCATACTGCACCCCCGCTTTTTTTCAGTCGTCAAGTTGTTTAAGTTAATGCCATTGCCTCATTTCGAGATTCTTCCTTTTGTTCGTGTTGTTTTAAAAAGCACTTGCCGTTTCAGTCCAGCGCGTTGTCTGTCTCTGAAGAGTCCGCTTCCTTCAGCAGCAAGGCGCTGTTGGAGGCTGTCTTCGCCTTGACTTGCGCTTCGGCTGACGGAAGCGTGACCGTAGGCGTCGTGATGATGCTGCCGGTCAACGCGTCCACACGCCTTATTTCCAAAGGCGCATTTTCGATTTCGAGTTCGATGTACCACATCGGGCTGTAGATGTCCATATCCGACAAGCTCAATGTGCGGTAATACGTCAATTGCACTGTCCGTACGGTGGCATTCGCCGGAATCTGGTTGTTGAGGTACAGAGCTTCGACCGCACGCTTCTGTGAAATCACAGTCCGGCTGTTGCCTTGCACTTCTGCTGCACCCGCAAAAGTCTGTTCATAGGAAATGACCTCATAATCGGGATCCAGGTTGAACGTGATGCTGCCTGTACTGTCGCCGATCGGGATATTGTTTGCGACTTGCGCATAAACCAGTTGTCTCCTGAGCGGCAAATAAGTAAGGAAAGTATATTCAGCTCCATAGAGTACATTGCCTTGCAGGATAAAATCCGTGATCGGCGTTCTGTCGACAACCACCAAATTTTCCGCATCAACCTCAAGCGGGATCGGCTCGGACAAGGTGCTGAACAGCACACCATCTTCAAATACAGTCGTCTGACTCACCAATTTTGACTGATCGGACTCCAATGTGAGGCCTTTGTCCGTCTTCAGCAAAGGGATCTTCTCCTGATCGGTCGACAAAGTCGGAAAGCTGATGTTGTCGGCCTTCATTGCCTCTTCGATGTTCAGCGTGCTGCTTTCGCTTCCGAAGCTCAATGTCGTCGCATTTTTTTCCAACAACACACTGAGCAGGTAGATGTTCAAAGCTGCAAAAGTGAGGATAAAAATGATTTTGATGCGTCTAAAGTCCACTATCATCCGCCTCCGTTTCCGTTCCGCCGATCCATTGATCCAGCGCCTTCCATGCGCCATCGATCTGGATGAACCATTTAGGCGTCAGATTGACGAGACGGTTGGATTCTTCACTGAAGGTCCAGTCATAGCCCAAGGCAATCATCTGAATTTCTTGATTGCTGTAGCCACCTGCATCCAATGCGGCCAAAAGATCCTTCCCGCTCAACAGCGTGATGTCCTCCCGACGATCCGTCAGCGGCGTCTGTATGACTTGCGTCAGGAATTGCAGTTCCGTCAAGGATGATCCGGACATATGAATCTGCGTCAGACCGTAATCGACTTCCCCGAAGATCGGATAGCCGTTCACGTATCTGCGGTAATAGACGTTGTCGGTCCCCTTGTCGAACCCGTAGAAGTAAAAAGGATTCGTCCAATTATCCAACATCTTGATTTCATGGAAACTGTCGCGGATGAGCCGGTAATCAGGCACCTCTTCAGCATCGAGGATGTTGCGGTAATAGCTCAACTGCCCGGTTTCCTTATCAATGCTTAATTCGGAGATATTGTCGCTGTAGCTCACGAATGCATCGCTCCCATTATCCTTCAGGTCGGTTGTATCATCAAAAAGCAGATCGATGAAATAGCTGTTCGAAGGCTTTTCAACCAGATAGACCAACTTTTGCATTGTGATGGCCTCAGACGGAAGATAAGAGATGGCTGATTCGGACTCATACGATTCCACTTCCATATAGGCTTCCTTTTGCCCCTCGTAAAGCTCCGCCAAAGGCTGCAGCAGGTTATCTGGCCGCGTTGCTGCGAATACTTGCTTCGTCTCATCATTCAACAGATAGACGGGATCTTCTTCTTTTGAGTTGAGGATGATCCGATCGATGCCCTCATCGTAATAGTTCTCCTGGAGATTCGTGAAATAACGCGAAAGCAGCTCCAGCGGAACCTCCTCAGCAAAGCGGATCTCCAGTTGCGTCGGCGAAAGGATGAGCGCATCATACTCTGCCTGCGAGTAGGTGGAGACTCCCTCGATTCCGCCAAACACGCTTTCACTCAACAGATCATTAACGCTCTGCATGATTTCAGGTGATTGCGTCAAGTAAATGCGCTTATCCGTATGGATGATCATCCTTATCGGCGCAAAGACATCCTCTATCTTCTTCGTGTTGGTCAGATTGGCGGAGACGGACGTTGTCGAACTCTGGCCTAACCCGACCGTACTCGGAGTGGAAAGGATTCTGACCGTAAGGAACAGGCTGATTGCGACCAAAGTATACAGCAGCGCGCTCAGCATCGGTGATTCTTTATGTTTCATCCCCATTCGTCCTCCTCATCCATCGGAATGTACGGCAAGGAAATAAAGAAAGTCGATCCTTTATTTTCCACGCTGGTCACCCAGATTTTGCCGCCGTGCAATTGGACGACCTCTTTGGAGATGGCCAAGCCAAGCCCGGTGCCGCCCATCGAACGTGCGCGGGCCTTATCGACCCGGTAGAACCGGTCAAAGACATGGCTAATATCCTTGCGCGGAATGCCCAACCCTTCATCGGTTATGCTGATGACGACACTGTTGTGCGTCTCCATCAGTCTGCAGGTGATTTTCCCGCCGTCCGGAGAATATTTGATGGCATTGTTCATGATGTTGTCGATGACCTGGATGAATTTATCCTGATCGATTTCGACCCACAGCGTACGCTGCGTAAAGTCCCGTTCGATCTTATATTTTTTGTTGCGGTACTGTTCTGATTTCAACACCATTTCAAAGCGATCGATGGTGTGTGCAATCAATTCGTTGATGCTGACAAACTCAAGATTCAGATCCTGCTTCCCTTGATCCATCCGGGATAAGTTCAGCAAATCGGTGATCATCCGGATCATCCGATCTGTCTCCGTTGAGATGACCTTCAGGAATTCCGGGGCGATGTCTTTATCTTCCCAAGCACCGTCGATTAGTGACTCCGTGTAACTTTTCACGCTCGTCAACGGTGTCCGCAGTTCATGGGACACGTTGGAAACGAAGCTGCGGCGCTCCTGTTCGACTTTTTCCTGCTCCGTAATATCCGAAAGCACGCACACCAATCCGCTGATGAAGCCGGATTCCCGCTGGATGACAGAAAATTCCCCGCGCAGAATCGTATCCTGATCGTCTGTAGGGATGTTAAGGATCAACTCATCCTGCGTCTCCAACAGCTGGCGGAAAGTGAATTTCTCACCCAGTTTCAGCACCTTCATGATCGATTGCCCGATTGCTTTGTCCTGTGAAATCGAGAGCAGATCCATCGCCCGGCTGTTGATGATGATGATCTTGCCGCGGCGGTCGGTGGCCAATACGCCATCCGTCATGTGGCGCAGGACACTGTCCAACCTTTGGCGCTCCGACTCCGTCGTTTCCTGGGCGTCCTTGACTTTGTAGGACAGATCATTGATCGTCTCAGCCAATTCGCCTAATTCGTCCGCTCCATAGACGGTCACCTTGCCGGAATAATCCCCATCGGCAATGTTCGCCGTCTGTCGGCGCATTTCGGAGATCGGACGCGTGATGCCGCGGGAGATGATCACAGCCAGCACAATCGTAATGATGATCGCCACGACCGAAGCATTCAGAAAGATGCTGACCGTCTGGCTCATCTGCGAATAGACCGATTCGATATTCGATTCCATCACCAACACGCCGATAAGTGTACCTGTATTGTCCGTCGAATAGATTGGACTGATGTTCTTCAGTACGCGGCTGTTCGTGTCTTCCTTCACATATTGATAGGAAGAGGATGCATCCAGAAGAATGGCTTGTTGGACATCCCGATCCGTCGACTTCGTTCCGATCAAGGCTTGCAGCGTTTGATCATTGATTCCGAGAATATACCCCTGCTCATCCATGACTTGCGTTTCCAGGATGTTGGCACCCGTAAAATCGCTGAGGATGGTCTGTACCGACTGCTCAAGCTTTTCCGTGTCATCGGCCATCAGGATCGGCTGCAGCGTTTTCTCCAGAAAGCCCGCATTCAGGCTCATCTGGCTGTCGAAGTTGCTGATCATTTTCGTTTCCAGTTCACGGATAAAGTAAGCCCCGATCAGTTGCAAGGATACCAAGAGTAGGAGAATGAACAGCATCGGTATCTTGAAATGGATGGAATGGACCAAACGTATCTTTTTGTTCATATACTGTTACTCCTGATCCGGATTCTTCAAGAAGTAGCCTACTCCTCTTCGTGTGATCAACCAAGTCGGATGGCTCGGTGTATCTTCGATTTTTTCGCGCAGTCTCCGGACCGTCACGTCGACAGTGCGGACATCGCCGAAATAATCGTAGCCCCAGACAGTCTGCAGCAGATGCTCCCGTGTCATCACTTGGCCGATATGCTTCGCCAAATAATGTAATAATTCGAACTCGCGGTGGGTCAGCTCGATTTCTGTCCCGCGCTTCGACACGATATACGCATCTTCGTGTATGACCAAGGATCCGATTTTGATTTCATTCGTATCATCCTCTTCGGGAGGTGCCGCTACCGGAGCCGCTTGTCTCCTCAAATTCGCTTTTACGCGCGCGACCAATTCCCGGTTCGAAAATGGTTTCGTGACATAGTCATCCGCACCCAATTCAAGCCCAAGCACTTTGTCGATCTCAGAGTCCTTTGCCGTCAACATGATGATCGGCACGTCGCTCGTCTTGCGGATTTCCCGGCAGACTTCCAAACCGTCCATTTTCGGCAGCATCAGATCCAGCAGGATGATATCCGGGCCCACTTCCGCAAATTGCGCCAAGGCCTCCTCACCATCAAATGCGGTGAAGACATCATAACCTTCTTTGGCCAGATTAAACTTGATTATATCTGAAATCGGTTTCTCATCGTCTACCACTAGTACCTTTTTCATCTTCAAACCTCCTTGTTTCATGAAACTCCCTGTCCCTTTCGGAACGTCTACTCTTTATTATACAATTGCAACCGGTTAAGTGCAAAGCGTTCCTGAATTACCCCGCGGCAAGATCCCGACAACTGTACAAAAAAGGACGAACCATCAATCGTTCCCTGACTGATGGCTCATCCCCTATTGGACGTTGTGGCATTTGTTCATTGATACATCAGCTGTGGATGACGACCGGAACTCCGATACCGATCATCCCAAACAATTCAGCCATGACACCTGGTGGCGTATTGACACAACCATTCGAGCCGGCAGTAAGCCAATAGTCACCGCCATAAGCAGGCTGCCAAGATGAATCATGGATGCCGATCCCCGTCCAATCGACGGGCATCCAGTATTCGACAGGCGATTCATAATCTTTTTCGGTCTTCGGATTGTAGCCTTTCAGAACGGCATCCTCTTCTTTGTTCCAGATATAGAAGACCCCTGTCGGAGTCGGCGTCAGGGGATGGCCAGAAACGATATCCGTTTCGAGCACAACGACGCCATCTTGGTAATACCACATATGTTGGCTTGAAAGATCTACTTCGACATAGGTAGTGCCGATGTCCGCACCGTCCGCATGATAACCGGTGCCGTTATAATTCGGTGTTACCGTCACATCCTCACCCGCCAAAACATATTCGATCAGGTTGTCCGTTTCATCTGCGACAGCCAATGTCCATCCATACGTGCCGGCTGGAACCTGGACTGTTTCGCCGTCCGTTGCCAAGAAATCCCGCGTACGGGAATAGGTGCTGTATGTATCGCTGAGCCCCTGCAGATAGGCTGTAACACCCTCGCGATTGACGGACACTTCGCCGTTCTCGTCTACGCCCAACCAGTCAATGATGGCCGTTTGCGGCACGGTCTCGGTCTGTCCGGAGATTGTATATTGGATGACGGTATCAGTCAAATCGTCCAATTTCTGCAAAGTTTCCGCCAAAGTTGGATCGTCTGCCGTTAATGTCGGTTGTTGATAGGCTTGCGCCAGATCGATTTCGGTTTCTCCGGCAATGACTGCTTCCAACATCGTCGTCTTCAGCAATTCCAGATCGACCTTGTTTCCTGCCGTTTCCGGAGAAATTTCATAGCCTTCCGTTCCTTTGACGATTGTTGCGTTCACGGGAGCTGTACGACTGTCGTTTTCCAACGGCATCGCCGCCAAAATATTCCCTAAAGACGTTTCATCAACGGATATTCCGCTAAGATCGGTTTCTTCCTGTTTTTCTTGGAAAAGAAGGATTGGCCAATCCCAACCATTTTGTTCCGCCTTCATCGTTTCCAATTTTTCGGTGTTATCGATGGAAACACCCAGGTCAGCGGGTGTGAAAGCATAGATAGTCTCTCCATTTTCGACGATTTGGATCTGTGTTTGTGCGATTGCTGCTGTTGTCTCTGCTTTTGCTTGGGCTACGGTATCATTCGATATGTCAATGCCATCCAGCATCGTATTCGGTAAGAATTTATCCTTATAATAGCTACCTGCACCAAAGTATCCGGCCACGACCAATAAAATCGCTGTAGCACCAATGATGATGGGTTTCTTTTTCACTTTCAGACCACCTTCTCGTTTCATTACAATCAGATTACGTTTTTGTTACAAATAATCGAAGCTTACTTTTTATTACTTTACCATGTTTTCTTCGAAAAGCAAGCTGTTTTAGCTTAATTTTTTTTATAATAGGTCCGCTTCCCTTGGAACCTTATCATAATACCAATACGTAAGAAATGCAAACGGCCATGCTCCATTTTCATTTCCGTTTTCCCCATTGCCGGCGGCGCAGATCAGCGCTGCGGCGCATCTCGGGTCAGGTAATCGCGTCGCTCTGCTCCGGTGAACGCAGGCTTCGCCGGCGTTCGGCATTCATTCTGCTTGCGTTCTCCGATAAGGCCGGCTTCCCCGAAGTTGCAGCCGATTGTTACCGGCCACCTCCGATAGGCGGCTGCTTCGCCGGAGCAGAGCGCGATTTTTGCAGTCAACCCGGCTCCGGCACCCCGGAGCCAGGCGCACTCAAAAAGGGCTCCCTCTTCACGAGGCAGCCCTGATATTACGCGTGTTGCTGTTTTTCCGCTTCTATTTCATCCAAAATATAGCCGAAATCAAAGTCTTCTTTTTTGACGATCAGCAGCAGGCCATCGCCAAGCGGCACGAGCGAAGTCTCCAATGCCGGGTGGTCCAGCACAGTGTCCATCAGCTTGTTCAGGCGGCGATGGATTTTGCGGACACGCTTGGGTACATCCTTTTCGTCATCCAAAATGGTGCCTCCCTGGAAGACATCGTCGATGACCAGCATGCCCTCTTTCTTCAGAAGCCGGATGCAGTGTGGCAGAAATTCATAATATTTGGCTTTTGCACTGTCCATAAAGATGAAATCGTACGGTCCTGACAAGGTAGGCAGGACTTCAGCCGCATCGCCTTCCAGCAGCGTCACTTTGTCCGTGATGCCGAGTTTTTCAAAATTAGCTTTTGCATGATTGATCATGACCTCAAAGCGGTCGATTGTCGTGACATGGCCATCCGCTCCTACGTGCTGGGCCATCAGACTGCCGGAGAAACCGATTGCCGCACCGATTTCCAGTATCTGTTTGGGTTTGATCTGGCCAAGCAGCATATTCAGGAAAACCGCTGTTTCGTGCGGGATGATCGGCACGCCTTTTTCATTCGCGCGCTTTTCCAGTTCCCCCAATTCTCCCGGGAAACGTTTCAGTCTGTCGCGCATAAAAGCGACCAGTTCTTTCTTTACGACGGGTCTGTCCATCATTTCGTTCAATGCCATACTTTTTTCTCCTTATCGCGTACTCTGTTCTTAATGGCAACAAGGCTGGGAATGGATCCCAGCCTTGCGCTTATTCATCTTCGACAATAACTTCCGGCACGGGCTCTCTCGTGACACGGATGCCGCGGATCCGGCCGCTTTCGACCTGCGTAGTCGTCAGCAGGTACTCTTCAGCCTGGATCGTGGCTTGCTCATCATCTTTCGGAAAATAGCCGAGCTCCTCGATCATGTATCCGGCGATCGTATCCACTTCTTCGGAAGCGATCGCCGTCTTGAACAATTGATTGAACTTGTCCAGCGGCATGCGCCCATTGACGACATAATGATTATCATCGATTTTTTTCGAAAGGCGGTAAATTTCATCGTATTCATCCTCGATGTCCCCGACGATTTCCTCCAGAAGGTCCTCAAGGGTGATGATCCCTTCCACGCCGCCGTATTCATCTTTGATGATGGCCATATGCGTGTGGGTTTTGCGGAACTCGACCAAAAGATCATCGATATAAATAGTGGAAGGGACAAACAAAGGCGTATTGACCAACTCACGGAAATCTATCCGCTCGAAACCGACTTCCTTCGAAGCCTTCAAAACATTCTTCATATGCAGAACGCCGATGACATTGTCCTTATCTTCCTCGTAAACCGGAATCCGTGAATATTGGCTGTTCAGAACCAGCGCGATATTGTATTCCAAGTCATCATCCAAATCCATCATCAACGTGTCGGTCCGCGGCACCATCAATTCGCGGGCAAGCTTCGTGTCCAACGAAAGCACACCCTGCATCATCGTGAACTCGGATGGGTCGATGACCCCTTCGCCCCGGCTCTGCGCTAGAATGGCCTTCATTTCATCACGGGTGAGCTTCTCTTCTTCATTCGTGAATTCGATCGGTGTCAGCTTCTTCAGGATGCCTGTCGAAAATGACAAAAGCCAAACGAAAGGCTTGAAGAGGGTCTTGACGACAACGATCGGGCCAGCGGTGTGGCGTGCGATGGTTTCGGGCATCTGCAAGGCAATCTGTTTCGGATACAGTTCACCAAACACGAGCGTGATGTAGGAAAGGATAACGGTGATGATGACCATCGCTATCGTTTTACCGCCTGCGATGCTTCCCAACAATGGTTCGATATAACCGACGAAATTGGATGAAGCTGACGCACTACTGAAGAATCCGGCAAATGTGATGGCAACTTGGATAGTGGCCAAGAAATCATCCGGATTCTCCAAGAGACGCAAAACCTTCTGGGATTTCTTGTCACCGTCTTTGGCCAACTTCTCGATTTTGGAACGGTTGATGGAAACAAATGCCAATTCTGCTGAGGCAAAGTAAGCATTCAGTAAAGTCAGGGTTAGAATCAATGCTATTTTTGAAAGTAACGACTGGCCTTCGGGGTCTGGGTTCATATGATTTTTTTCTCCTTTTTTATGGTCACTCACGCAACTGGGGCATGTCCTGAAACAAGGCACTGGTCAGTTGCATAAAAAAATATAGATTGCGTTCAATTATATACTACTTAATATAGTGAACTCCACTCGAAAAATCAAGAAATTTTTCATGGACCACCTGCTGGAGGCGTCCTGATCTTCTTGCTTGAGCTTACTTGCGCCGACAAGTGTTCTCATCCTAATCTAATGTTCAGATAAATCTAACATTCCCTTGAAAGGGCTTTACTGCTTGATTTGTCAAATGTTTAAGAATTTCCAACTATGTGTTTATAACCGTTGCTTTTTTTCGTTTTAATGTTATTATCACATTAGACAACCTTGTTTTTAGGAGGATTTAAACTATATGCTTATCCGCTCACTTGCCATCCCCAAACGGGAGTTGACCATCGTCAAAGAGTCAGCCACGCTTCGGGATGCGCTGGATATCCTCGAAGATTCCGGTTTTCGTTGTGTTCCGATTCTGGACGAAACAGAAACCATTTTCCGTGGAAATATCTACAAAATGCATATCTATCGGCATAAAGCAAACGGCGGCGACATGAATCTGCCCGTCACGCATCTGCTGAAGAATGCCACAAAATTCATTTCGATAGACAGTTCGTTCTTTAAGGTATTTTTTACCATCAAAGAACTGCCCTATATTTCCGTTTTGAATAAAGACATGACCTTTTACGGCATCCTGACCCACAATGCTTTGTTGAACATGCTGGCCCAGTCATGGAGCATCGATGTCGGAAGCTATGTGCTGACCGTGATCGCGCCCGGCCAAAAAGGCGATCTGTACCACATCACAAAGATCATCAACCGCTATTCCTCCATCGCCAGCTGCATTTCCCTGGACATCAACCGCGAGGACGCTCTGCGCAGAATATTGGTCACCTTACCCGCCGGCACGCCAAAACAAATTCTGGACGCCATCGTAAAAGCGCTGGAACGCAAAGATTTCCGCGTGACGGAGATTGAAAACCTACAAGTGGATTTCTGAAGTACACCCCGTCACATTAAGTGTCCGGAGCGGAATTCCCGGTGAGGAAGCCTTCATCGGGAATTCCGCTCCGGCTCCAGACGCCTACCCGATCTAAAACCTCATAATAAAAAAGTCGGACGAAGCCTTGTGCTTGTCCGACTTTTTTCGCGCGAACCCGGATCAGCGGGTAGCGCCGTTCAGATAGGGATTCGAATAGATTTCTTCTCTTACTGTCGTAGGATCGCCGTGTCCCGGGAACAGGACCGTTTCCCCCGGAAGAGGTACGATATATTTCTGGATTCCTTCAATCAAAGTTTCATGGCTGCCGCCCGGCAAATCGCTGCGGCCGACGCTTCCTTTGAAGATGACATCCCCAACGATCGCGAACCCGTTCTCGCGGAAAATGAAGACGGTGCTTCCTGGCGAATGTCCGGGAATATGTTGCATCTCAAAACGGAATTCACCGATTTCATAAGATCCCATCTCCTCGAAGAAGACATCCGCTTCCCTCGCCAGTCGTACATCCGGAACGTTAGGATTGCGTGCTGATCCATTCAGTTCCGGATCCAACAGCCATTCCCGTTCGATTGGATTTTGATAGACGGGAACGTCATATTTTTCCCGGATCGTTTCGAGGGCTCCGATGTGATCATAATGCGCATGCGTCAGCACGATCGCGATCGGATGCAACTCATTCTCTTCGATGGCTGCGATGATGTCCTCCGCTTGCTCACCTGGATCAAAGATGATCGTGTCATTTTCATGGTCTCCGATCAAAAAATAACAGTTTTCCTGGATAGGACCGACTGTAATTGCGTACATTTCCATATACTGATTCCCCCCTCATTTTGGATTACCTCTCTATTATAAGAGAACGATGAGAAATATCCTAGCAAAAAAACTGGAGCCTCCGCTGTTCATCCAGCAAAAGCCCCCGTTCTCCAGTTTTTCTCATCTTCATTTTGAATCGATCAAGCCATTTTCTCGGCAAAACCGATAAGTTTGTTCATGTACTTCATGAGCGGTGCGGACACAACCAACACGACAGCTTCACCAAATGCCGCCGTCACAAAACTGAACCAGAACGGCAGACCAAGCACGATATAGAGCTCGATAGCGACAAGAACCATCGTCACCGTGAAGACGAACGCGGTCATCATCATGCGCTTCATTTCAGAATCGTTGGGTTTGAAAAGTTTCTCGAGAATAAGGAAAGAAATCAATGTCTGACCGAATCCGAACACCAAGTCCCAAGCCCCTAATGTTGAAAAAATCAGATTGGCGATGAAGACTCCCGCCAAAACTCCGTATTTGTAATCCTTGTGGTAACCGACCAGATGATTCAGCATTTCTGAAACACGGAATTGGACGGCACCGAATGACATAAAAGCAAAAATCCCTGTCATGGCAACATAAAGTGCTGCGATAATTGTATTGATAACCATTTTTCTTGTACTCAACCTGAAAACCTCCTAGTTTTTTTTCGTGGGATGGTCGACGAACCACGCGCTCCTCCAAGAGCTCAAACAGTTTACCATATCTGTTTGCTTTTGAAAACGACAAATGCTGTATTTTCATCGGATTTTCATTACTGTTTTCATTACTGGAGATAGCGCCAACCGGAGAAGAGGAGCCCGCACGAGTGTCCTTCTCCGGTAAAACACCCTTGAACGGAGTTGGGATCCAATTTGACAGCTCTCCTCCGGTGAGACAGCCTTGAACGGAGCTGGGAGACCATTCGGCGGCCCTCCTCCGGCGAACTTGCTCTTGGCCGGAGTTGGAGCTGCCGGCAGCTCCTCGCCCACATTCGTTTCATTCCTGAAAACAATAAGAAAAGCTGTCAGACCTTGTACACAGGTACCCGACAGCTTTCCCGATTTTGCTATTCTTCTATTTGTAGATCCGTGGCACGCGGGCGTTGATTCCCGTCAGGATTTCATACCCGATCGTATCTATTTCCACCGCCATCTCGGAAGGATTGTTGACGAGCCCGCCGTTTTCCCCCAAGAGCGTCACTTTCGTCCCGACAGGATATTCTTTCGGCAGACTGATCATGCACTGGTCCATGCAGATGACTCCCCGGATCGGGCAGCGCTGTCCGTCGACGATGACCGTCTGATGGCGAAGATCCCGTCTCCATCCGTCGGCATAGCCGATCGGAAGCGTAGCGATCCATTCGCCCTCAAAAGCCCGATAGCGGGCGCCGTATGCGATCGTGTCGCCTTCATGCATCTGTTTGACGTAGCTGATCTGGGTATCCAACTGTACGGACGGCTTCAGTTCATACGGCAGCTCCAGCACGGTATCGGAAGGGTTGTAGCCGTACATCGCGATTCCGACGCGGACCGCATCCGTCCGGAACGCTTCATGCCAAAGCGAAATCGCGGAATTGGCCAGATGCACAATCGGCGGCCTTTGCGCCAATCCGGCCAGAATCTCTTCAAACAAAATGCGTTGCCGCTCGACCAAGGTCGGATCCTCGCCATCGGCCGTTGCGAAGTGCGTAAAGATGCCTTCAAAAACAAAGCCATCCAGTTCCGCTAGCCGCGCTTCGAAGACTTTGACCTCCTCGACCGTACGCAGCCCGATGCGGCCCATACCGGTGTCGATCGCCAAATGGACACGGATCGGCAGTTGCGTTTTCCGTTCCTGCAGATGCGGCAAGGCCGCTTCCAGCCATTCCGTTGCCGTGACGGCCACGCTGATTCCGTTATCGGCGATGAGCGCAGCATCTTCTGCTTCCGTTGGGCCCACAACCATGATGAAATCATCGGACAGCCCATTCTCACGCAGCTCCATCGCCTCATCCAAGAGCGCGACACAAAAACCGTCCACGCCGGCTTCCTTCGCCTTTTTCGCGACCGGAACGGCTCCCAATCCATAGGCATCCGCTTTGACGACCGCGAAAAATTTCTTTCCGGGCGACAGCCCCTTCCTGATTTGTTGGATGTTCCACGAAATAGCTTCCAAATCGATGGTTTCTGTTGTCGGACGGTGCTTCCCTACTACCATGTTGTAAGACCCCTTTACTTTTCTAATACCACTTGCGCGGCGATGATATTCCCCGAATGGGTGATGGAAATGAATCCTTTCCCTTCGAACGGGGATTTGGTTATTTCAGGCTTCCGGTTCTCTCCGGGCAAAATTTCGATATCCAGAAAGGACAGCTTGCCGATGCCTGTGCCATAAGCCTTCGAAAAGGCTTCTTTTGCGGCAAAGCGGCCTGCCAGAAATTCCATTTGGCGAGAACCGTTCAGAGACAAGAACAGTTTCATTTCCGCTTCGGTCAGAATCCGTTCAGCAAAATTCGCACGCCGCACATAGGCTTTCGTGATGCGGTCCAGCTCGGTTACGTCCAATCCTATTCCATAAATCATTCCACTCACCGCCTCTTCTGCATGCATTGTTCTCATTTTACCAAAAACGAACCCACTTTCCAACGAAATAAGAAAAACCTCTTCTCCTGGCGCAGGCCAATTGGAGAAGAGGTTTTTGATCACGAATTAGTCGTTGCTGTTGCGGATAGTGAAGCTATGGCTGCTTTTTTTAGGTGCGCCGGTGTTGCCGCCGCCACGTTTTTCATCATAGCGTTTGCCGCCGGAGCGTGGTTTGCTGTCGTTTGAACGACTTCTGCTGCCACTGCGATCTCCGCCGCGTTCTCCGCCGCCACGTCTGTCTGATGAACTACGGTTACCTTTGTAGCCGCCGCCACCTTTACCTTTGTAACCACCGCCGCCTTTACCTTTTCTTGAAGGCAATGGACGTTCTGGTGTGATTTTAACAGGAACATCAGTAGCATCTTTAGAAAGACTCTTCAAGAATGCTGCCACCAAATCTTCCGCAGTGTGTTCTTCAAGCAAGCGAACAGCTGCACGTTTGTATTTGTCTGTTTCTGTTTCTTTAACCAATGTTTCCACTTCATCCATAGCTGTTTTCACTTGGCCACGGAAAGCTTCTTCATCACTCGGTGGTTGTAATGGAGTGATCGGTTTTTTAGTCAGGTTTTCGATTGTACGCAAGTAGTCCATTTCGTTTGGTGTAACGAAAGTCACTGACATACCTTCTTTACCGGCACGACCAGTACGGCCGATACGGTGAACATAGCTCTCTGGATCTTGCGGGATATCGTAGTTGTATACGTGTGTAACACCTGAAATATCCAATCCACGAGCAGCAACGTCAGTCGCTACCAAGATATCCAAATTGCCTGTTTTGAATGCGTTCAATACGCTCATACGTTTTTGTTGCGTCAAGTCGCCGTGGATGCCTTCCGCACGGTAACCGCGTAATTCCAAACCTTTTGACAATTCGTCAACACGACGTTTTGTACGGCCGAATACGATAGCCAATTCAGGATTTTGCACATCGAACAAACGAGTCATTGTATCGAATTTTTCAAAGTCTTTACATTTAACGAAATACTGATCGATTAAGTTAGCTGCAGTGTGTGACGCTTTGATTTTGACATGCTCTGGAGCGTGCATGAATTTGACACCGATTTTTTTGATTGAGTCAGGCATTGTAGCTGAGAACAACAATGTTTGACGTTCAGCCGGTGTTTCGCTCAAGATTGCTTCGATGTCTTCCAAGAAGCCCATGTTCAGCATTTCATCTGCTTCATCCAGAACTAATGTTTCGATGTGATCCAGACGGATTGTTTTGCGTTTGATGTGGTCCAAAAGACGACCTGGTGTTCCGACAATAATTTGCGGTTTGTTTTTCAAAGCACGGATTTGACGGTTGATGTCAGCTCCACCATAGACAACCTGCACGGATACTTTTTTGTCGCGGCTCAAACGGTATAATTCTTCTTGCGTTTGGATAGCCAACTCACGTGTAGGTGCAATAACGATACCTTGAATAACTTTGTTGTTGTTATCGATTTTTTGCAGCATAGGCAATCCGAAAGCAGCTGTTTTACCAGTACCTGTTTGTGCTTGCCCAATAACGTCCAACCCTTGCAATGCCAAAGGAATGGTTTGTTCTTGGATCGGTGTTGCTTCCTCAAATCCCATTTGCTCAATCGACTTCAATAACTCCGCGTTTAACCCTAATTCTGAAAATTTCATGTTTCCTCCTAATTTTGAGAAACTAAAATTTAGAGAGTCTTTTCTTTTACCCACATATCTCATGCGGTTCATAATCTTATAAATAAAAGATAAACCTTTTTTACTTAATCCCTTGAATAGAAAGCTTGATAAATCAAACATTCTGCACTTCGCAGAAAAAACCCTCTTATTTCTCTATTCTTACCATCAGCAATAATAACACGTTCCGAAGAGTTTTACAAATCATTTTCCCTTAAAATAATGAAATTTCTTACAAAAAAACCTTGCTGTAAGGATATTTCTAATGAAAATGACAAGTAAACCTACAATTTACCGACATTTGACATCCACACTCCGATTGACTGAAAAAGGGTTGCCATTGCTTTTGCGACGACACATACCATGCTGGCCCCTTACGTTTCCTATTATACACGCAACGCTGCCACAACCGCCAACAAATCAGTGCCGAAGCTGGATTTGATCAGCACTTGATCGGCTTCTTGCAGCTCAGCCTTCAACTTATCGATCAACGGCGCCTTCTCTCCAACATAATGATATAGTGTCCCTTCCGGAAAGGCAGACTTTAAGTTTTCATAAAGGGCGGTCATTTCTGTACCGTAAAGATAGACTTGATCGAAAGTTGCAGGGGAAATTTCGGTTGCCAAAGCAGCGTGCATTTCGGCAGAACGTTCGCCCAATTCACGGATATCCCCGAGCACGGCAATTTTCTTGCCCTCACGCGGAAGATTCGCGAATGAACGCAGTACAGCCGTCATCGAAGTCGGACTGGCATTGTAAGCGTCGTTCAACAACTGGGAGCCATTTACGCCATCCAACCACTGTGTGCGGTTGGCGGTCAGCTGGAAGGTCGCCAGTGCTTCCTTCATCTCAGCGATCGTCATGCCCAGTACCTGTGCAGCTGCCAACGCAGCCAATGCATTCCGGACATTGTACACGCCCAATACAGGGATTTCCAGATCGACGTTCGGATCCAGATTCACATGGAAAGTTGTTCTGGTTTTGCCAGGAACGATGTCATAGGCATTGACCGCATCCGTTTGTTCCGTGCCGAAAGTCAGCAGGCGGAAGGTGTTTTCCTGAGGCAATTCTTCGGCAATCAACGGCTCGTCACCAGGATAAATGAACGTTCCTTCAGGCTTCAGCCCCTCCAAAATTTCCAACTTGGCTTTGGCGATGCCGCGGCGGCTTCCGAGGAACTCCAGATGGCTGTCCCCAATCAGGGTGATGATGGCGACATCCGGTCTTGCCAAGCGGCTCAGCAAGCTGATTTCGCCGAAATTGCTCATGCCCATTTCAAGCACCAGCACTTGGGTGTCTTCCGGCATCTCCAAAATGGTCATCGGCATGCCGATTTCATTATTGTAGTTGCCTTCCGTCTTGTGGACGCGGAAACGGGCGGACAGGACAGCCGCCGTCATATCCTTGGTTGTGGTTTTTCCGTTACTGCCGGTGATCGCGACCACTTTTGGTTGGATCATGTTCAGGTAGGCTTCCGCCAGTTTTTGCAAAGCCTCCAGCGTGTCATCCACCAGAATGACGGCAATATCTTCAGGTGCTTCCCCCGCTTCACGGCTCCATAAAGTTGCGGTTGCGCCGTTTTTGATTGCCGATTGGACATAATCATGGCCATCCGTTTCCCCTTGCAAGGGCACAAACAAACTGTCGGGCGCTGCTTTACGGGAGTCGAAGACAACAGAAGTTATTTCAGCGAAGCGGTTGGCTGACGTGTAGTCAATCGCTCCGACAGCTTTCACAACATCGATGATACGTATTGGTTTCATTTGGAGTTCCTCATTTCCTTTTTTTAGGCAGCTCTCTCGGCTGCTGTAAAAAAAGACCGTCCTTTCCCTCGATTCACAGCAAGCAGTCCATGCTTTCAGTGCTGCTGGCGATCAGGAAAATCACGGCCTTTCGTTCATCATTCTACAAATTGATAGGATAATTTTTCTTTGTGGCGCTTCAAGGCCAACTGGATCAACTCTTCCACTAAGTCACTGTATTTCAATCCCGTTTCTTCCCAAAGCAACGGATACATGCTGCGTGAAGTGAACCCAGGCAAAGTGTTGACTTCGTTGATGTAGATTTCGTTGTTTTTGGTCACAAAGAAATCGCAACGGCTCAACCCGCTGCCGTCGAGTGCTCGGAAAGCGGTTGTTGCATAATCCTGCAACTTAGCGGTGATTTCTTCCGGTAACTGAGCAGGGATCTGCAGCAATACTTCTTCATTGCCGTACTTCTCTTCATAGTCATAGAAATCTTTGGTTTTAACGATTTCACCGGGTACGGAGGTATGAACATCGTCATTCCCCAATACCGCGATTTCGATTTCACGGGCTTCGATGCCTTGTTCGACGACCACGCGACGGTCATAACGGAAAGCTGTTTCAATCGCTGCGGTCAACTCTTCAACATTCGTGGCCTTGGAAATGCCGACGCTCGAGCCCATGTTGGCCGGTTTTACGTACATCGGGTAAATCAGGCTGCCTTCGCATTGGATGAAGATTTTCTCGCGGTCATTTTTCCAGTCATTGCGGGTAACGGCAACGTAAGGCACTTGCGGCAAACCTGCCTGTTGGAAAAGATGCTTGCTGACGATTTTGTCCATTCCGCTGGCGCTGGCGAGGACACCGCAGCCGACATACGGCATATTCAGGACTTCAAACAGCCCCTGAACCGTACCGTCTTCACCATTGGGCCCATGCAACACTGGGAAAATGACAGCATCTTCAGATTGGATGTCTGCAGGGGAAATACGCTCGCCGTAGGATTTCCCATCCTGCGAATCGGCAAAGCGCTTCTCGGAACCCGGCTCCAAGTAAAGGTTCTCAGCGAATGCCACTGGTTCAGAAAGGGATTGCCCTTGAATCCACGCGCCTGCCTTAGTGATATAGACGGGCACAACTTCATAATAGTTGAAATAGATCGCTTTTATGATCGAATGTGCTGTCAGGATCGAAATATCGTGCTCAGCGCTCTTTCCGCCATAAATCAAATAAATTTTCATCGAGAAATCCTCCGAATTTTTTGATAACTGCTTTAACTCAAGGAACATTGTACCACATTTATTTTTCACCTAAAATGCTTTTTGCGAAAAGTGGATTGGCAGCCCTGCAGCCGGGGACAAAACATCCGGACTGTGTCCCGATGTGATACACAAAAAGCCTAAGTTTCGGCTTAGGCTTTTATTCGAAATCTATATTTATTTTCCATTCATTGCGATCCATGTCATAACAGATGGTGCCTACCGAATCTTTTTCGTTGAAACGGCCGCCGATGCTGGCGTAACGGTCTTCTGCGATGAACAATGGGATGCAGTATGTGTTTTCTTCGATGCTCATCTGCCTGAAGGAGATCACAGCTCCTTCTTTGAAGATCGGAATGAATTCCTTCACACGTTCAATCGGGAATGGCGCAATTTCTTTGCTTTTCTGATAAAAGCGCTTCTTCTCATTCACTTTTTCCTCCAACTTGACGGTGATGGCTTCAGCGAACAGTTCATGGAATTGTTCCAGGTATCGATAGTACATTTTTATGAAGCCATTCGGCAACGTGAGGTAGATGTAGTTATTTTGTAATTTATAATAGAACGGTGAGTGCAGGTGCGCATGCGCATGTGCGATGTAAAGAATCTCGGATACTTCGATTGGGGTGAGGAGATGCAGCATATCCACATTCACAAAATCAATCCATTTACCCATGGCGGCTTGATTGTCCGTCCCCTTTTGGAAGAACGCTTTTACGTTTTCCTGGCCTTTGATCACCTGAAAACCGGTATGATTATCATATGTTCCAATACTTTTTCTTCCGTCCACCAACAACAAATTTTCTGGAAGCTTCCGGACTAACTTTGTGTAATCTTTCACCGCTATCCCTTTGCTCAAAACATAATTGCTGACTGTTTCATAATGAACATATAACATATCTTCGCTCATGAATGATCCCCCCCTTTCCATAATATCCCTGATTATCATTCTACTACGTGCAAAACCGATTAAGGTATCAGTACCATGTTAATATTATTACAAATCCGTATCTTTTACAAAGATAATTTGTCTTTTTCTCCTATTTTTTTTAATAGCAACAAATTGAAAGGGTTTTCACTTAAAAAACCGAACTTTATTTATGCAATTTGGATAAAACGTCCGAAAAAAAAGAAGCTATTTACATAGCTTCCAGGCGTTTGATTCGGTTTGCCGTTGAGGGGTGAGTCGAAAACAGGCCATCGTTTTCTGTTTCGCCCTCTTTCATGCGTTTGAAAGGATTCACAATATAGAGTGAAGCACTGGCAGCATTTGCCGCTTCCATCGGTTCGCTTGTTGCTATTTTGATCAAAGCGGATTTCAGCCCTTCCGGATTGCGCGTGAACTCAATCGCACTCGCATCAGCCAAATACTCGCGGTTGCGGGAAAGCGCCAGTCGGATGATCGTGGCCACAAAAGGCGCCAGGACCAGGATCAGCAAGGACAGGATCAGCAAGATGATGCCCGCTCCTCCGCTGTTATCGCTTTTGCGTCGCCGGCCGCCGCCGCCCCAAAACATCATCCGGGTGCTGAATTGGGCCAAAAAAGCGATCAGTCCCGCAATCGCCAAAGCGACAGTGGCTAAACGGATGTCATAGTTGCGGATATGCGCGAACTCATGCGCCAAAACCCCAGTCAATTCTTCCCGGTTCAATTTCTTCAACAAGCCCGTCGTCACGGCTACGGACGCCTTTTCCGGCGAATTTCCGGCCGCAAAAGCATTCGGGCTTTCGTCCTCGATGATGAAAATCCTGGGAAACGGCAACCGCGTCACGATCGTCATTTCCTCCACGATGTTCCAGAGCATCGGGAATTGCGCCTTGTCGGTTATTTCCCTGGCATTGTTCAGGCTCATGACCACTTGCGTAGATTGCGCCACCATTATGGCGACATAGGCCACTCCGATGATGAATGCAAGCGCAAGGCCGGACAAGGCATTGTCCCAATTCAGGTAGCCGATTGCCGCACCCAACGCCGCAAACAGGAGAAAGAATAAGAATACGATCAGCACAGTACGCCGTTTATTCTGCTCAATTTGTTGATGGAGCAAAGGTACTCACCAACTTTCCGTCTAAATCAAATTCACTCAGAACGATACTTTCGGTACATTTTTTTCTTCTTCCGGTGTTGCCAAAACAACTTCCGGACGGAAACCATGGACTCCCGCCACAATATTGCTTGGGAATGTGCCCAGTTTGATGTTGTATTGTGTCACACTGGAATTATACAGTTGGCGCGCATAAGCGATTTTATTTTCCGTTGCGGACAGTTCTTCCTGTAAAGCCAGAAAATTCTGGTTCGCCTTCAGATCAGGATACGCTTCCGCCAAAGCAAAAACAGTCCGCAATTGACTAGACAGTTGATTGGACAGTTCCATCTTCTTGGACGGATCCTCCGTGCCCATATCGGAAATCATATTTCGCAGATTGATGACTTTGGTCAACGTTTCCTGCTCATGCTTCGCATACCCTTTGACGGCCTCCACGATGTTCGGGATCAGATCGTTCCTGCGTTTCAATTGGACATCGATTTGGCTCCAAGCTTCTGTTACCCACAATTTATTTTTCACAAGACTGTTATACAACGAAATCCAGACTACCCCGATGATCGCTGCCACTACAATGATACCTATTGCCCAATTCATATTGTTCACAGCTCCTTTTCTATTACGCCGCCTCTGCGGCTGACCTAGACCATTTTCCGTCTACACCTTCCATTATAGAAGAGTCTCGCGGTTTTGTAAAAAAATAGACCAACCCTCTCTTTTCCGAAAAGTGTCGGCTTATGTGCTATCATGAAAGAAAGAAAATCAGATGAGGTGTTCCTATGTATTTCATCCCGCAACACACTTTTAAGAATTTGCCAATCCTCTTCAAAACCGAGCCGTTTTACAAAAATGTCACAGCAGCCGACCTGCCTCAAGCCTACCTTGACTTGCTGGCGGAACAAAACGGCGGCTATCTGCTGTGCTCGCGGATCCCTACCCAGGAGCCGACATCCGACGGAATCGACTACGCTTCGGTCCACGCAATCCTCGGACTGCATGACGAGCCGAACAACAGCCTGTATGCCCAGCAAGAAGTTGCCCACTCTGCGGGTCTGCCGGATTATTTCGTGCTTTTCAGCATCAACGGCAGCCAACTCTTTGCCTTCGATTATTCAAAGCTATCCCCGTCCGGCGAGCCTGGTATCCGTCACATCGATATCGAAACGGACAATTGGCAGACGATTGCTGCCGATTTCGCTGAATTTTTGCGTCTCTTGATTCCCGCGCCCATTGCCGTACTCGAGGAAATCCGGCTCACGCACACAGAAGGCGCGCACGCCTTTTTGCTGGCCGATGCCGCGGGATTACCCGAGTTGTTTTTGCACTTCGAGGACGATCCGGACAAATTGTGGTATCTCCATTGGATCGTGTATTTTTCCAAGCATCCGGATGCGGCGTGCCGCAGCATCGCCTGTGAAGCGCTGGAAACGCAGATCCTCTACTTCCGGAACGAACTTCCGGATACCATCCACGCAGTACTGGCGGGCTTCCTTGCCGATTCTGACCCTGCAATCCAAGCGCTGGCCGGAACGCTGGAAAAAGAGCTGGCGGATGACTGAAAGCGCGAGTGCGCCTGAACAGAACGGCGAGCAGCCGAGGCAGCATTGGTGGGGGTAGTGGTGGGGGGCCGTTCGCCGGAGTAGGGACCACAAAATCAGTGGCCAGCTCCGGTGAGGGTTCGCTCGTCGGAGCTGGTGCCGCATAAAGGGCGTCACTTCCGATGGGGAAGGGCTCGTCGGAGGAGAAACCGAAAAATCAGTCGGAACTCCGGCGAAGCCTGCGTTCACAGGAGAAGCGATGCCCTTCCGGTGAAACAGCTGTTCACTGGAGACAGAATCCTCATAACAACAGCCAATCAAAACCACCCGTGTGAACGGGTGGTTTGCTCTACGGCTGAAAGCCTTTGTTACTAACCAACCCCTAAAGGGGCTCTGAATGGTTCGCCAATTGTACTACTGTCACGGGCTAGACCTAAAGGTCTGGCTCTTTATTTTTTCTTTTTACTCTTGCGCACTTCTTCTCCTGTAAATGGATCGGTGTACTCTAATAGGCTTAATTGTTCTGCCACTATATCATCTTGAATTTGGTTGCGTATATATTCTTGAATTATCTTCTTGTTTCTCCCCACCGTATCGACATAATATCCCGTGCACCAAAATTTTCGGTTGCCATATCGATATTTCAGGTTGGAGTGCCTATCAAATATCATAAGGCTGCTTTTCCCTTTTAGATAGCCTACGAACGAGGATACGCTTATCTTGGGCGGTATGCTTACCAGCATGTGGATATGATCCACACAAGCAGTGGCTTCGATTATTTCCACACCCTTTCTTTCACATAACTGCCTTAGTATGACTCCTATATCTTGTTTTATCTTTCCGTAAATTGCTTGCCTCCGGTATTTGGGCGCAAAAACTATGTGATAGTTACAATTCCATGTGGTATGTGCTAAACTATTTTTGTCTTGAGACATATAAAGAATCCTCCTAAGTCATGAATATTGGTTGGCGAACCAAATATATTCTAGCACTTAGCGAGGATTTTTTAATACACCGCTGGAAGCTCTCTGGAACCATGGGCCTAGCCCATGGTTTTCATTTCCACAAAAACAGGGATTGCCGCGTTGCGGCAATCCCCTTTTTTGTGCGTGCTTACCCTTGTCCCTTCAGCCACTGCTGGTACAGATTCTTCGTCTTATGGCCTTTGCCGAGGATATCCAGCATTTCCGCTTTGCGTTTCTCCTGCGTAGCGGCTTGCTTGGCGCTGTAAATGTAGCGCGCCCAATCCCGCTGATAGCCTGGCGTTAGTTCCGCATAAAGTTTTGCGGCAGCCGGATGCCCGGTATCCAGATATTTTTTCAGATCCGGGATGAATTTCTCGTAGTCGGCCACATTGCCGCTGCTTGTTTTGGCCGGTTTGCCTTTTCCTTTGACATCATTTTTCATCCCGACGAGCGTGAATGTATCATCCAACTTGACCATCCGCGCAAATTTCAGGGTGCTGTCGCCGACAAAGCCGTTGCCGTCATCCACCCCGAGACTCGGGAAGATGGCATCGCGGTGCACGGATGTGGCATAGGTTTTGTTCCCGATTTTCGGATAAGCGATATAAAGGTAACCTTCCGGATTCAGGCGCTCCGCGTTGATCGTATCCCAGACGCGTGCCTTCAGTTCCTCCAGCGTCAGCACGTAGGCAAAAATCAGATCGTATTTTTCGGAATCCAGATCCGTATCATAGGCTTCCAAATCCGCAAAATCGTCAGCTGTGGCGCGCTCTTTCCCCAGAACGGCACGCTTTTGGAATTTTCCGAATCCCAACCGTTTCGTGATCGGCGTTGTTGCCGGAATTGGTTTGTCTGCGGCTTGTTCGCCATAAAGATGGTTCGCGTGAGCGATGTCTTCCCGGATCATCTCCTTCAGCACAGCTGTATCGATATCGGAAAGTTTATTCACGTACACGCAGCCTTTTCCGGTCTTGTGTTTGCCGAGCTTCGCAAGTAACTCCTCACGTTTTCCATCCGGCAACATAAAGTAGAACGTCAGCGCGGTCTTGCGCGGCGAAAAAGCAGCCAGCGGGGCATCGCCTTCATGGCCGCTCGCATACCGATAATGATATTTCCCGAATCCGATGATGCTAGGCCCCCACATTTTGGCTTCTTCTCCGGTCACTTCCGCAAACAACGCCAACAGCGCGTAAGCATCCTCTTTCTTTTGCGGCTGCTGGATTTCCTCGATGAACTTCTCCACGGACACTTCCGTGGGCTTGGTTTTAGGTTCGTACGCCATCTTCGCTTACCCCCTTGTGTCTTGTTGAAACCATCATAGCAGACCCTGCAATCCACCGCAAAATCCACGCCCTGACGACACATAGTTCACCGAGATGAGCTATTACGGTTGATGAGAATTCCAGAGGTAAGCAGTTCCTTTCACTTCATTTCAGCATGCCACAGCTTTCCCGTTCGACTAATGTGACGGGTACTATATTCACAGAAGGTTTCGCATCCTTTTCGATAGAAGCAACAATCGATTTTGTTGCGAGATCCGCCATCTCTACTAACTCCATTTTTATCGAAGTAAGCGGCGGATTCACATACTTGGACGACTCAATATCATCAAAACCTATCACAGAAATATCCTCCGGGATTTTTAACCCCTCTTCCTGGATGGCTTTGATTGCACCAAAGGCTATTTTGTCATTACTGGCGAAAATGGCCGAGAATTTGCTCTTGCTTTTGAATAATTTTTTGGTCGCTTCATATCCGGCATTTTCGACAAACTCACTATCTATGATCAAGTTCTTGTTCACTTTTATTCCGGCATCTTCCAAAGCTTTTTTGTATCCTCTGATTCTGTCTTTGGACGAAAACTTGACCGTACCACCTGTGATGTGGGCTATTTGTTCATGTTTTTTATCAATGAGGTATTTTGTTGCACGATAGGCTCCGTCGTAGTTGTCGGCATTGACTATCGTGCATTGATTGTATGTGGCATCTTCTGGTCTGATCGACTGGTCGACCAGGACAACTCTGTAGCCTCTATCGATTATTGTCTTAATTGATTCATCATCGTCATTCTGGCCTATAAAAATCCCTCCAGAAATCGTTTTATTGTAGAAAGACTCTTTGATTTTCTCATATCCTGCAACTGTATGTATGATATGGACAAGAACCAAGTAGTCCATTTCACTGGCCGTTTCTATCACGGAACTAGTAAACTCCAAATAATAAGGACTTTTCGTGATTCTGTTTTTTAGTCCGTCTTCTTCGTTGATCAGATCCACAATAAAGAGTCCGATCACTTTATTCTTGCTCCCCGCGAGCATCCTTGCCGAAGCATGCGGTACATAGTCATATTCTTTGATTACCCGTAAGACTTTTTCTCTCGTTTCTTCCGGGACATTTGAATAATTATTGATTACTCTGGATACAGTACTGCGTGATACCCCTGCAAGTTTTGCAATTTCATTACTATTCATAAACTCATCCCCTTCCGTTTGTAAACTCGCGTTCATAATGCAACACTATATCATTTGACTACTTTTTTCAATCTTTTTGAAAAAAATAAGACACCCAGGATGATAATACCCCGGATGCCCTGAATGCTTTGAGCTATCTCACCATCGAAAAAAGTATTCGTGTCTGAGGGACACAAAAATTATAGTGAGTCTGCTGCTTGTTTTTCTGTGTTACCTTCTGTACCCTTTAACTGCTTGAACATTTCGATCATTTCTTCAACCAGTAATTTCGTGGTCTCAGCCGCCATCATCTGATCTTCTGCATGCATGATGATCAGCGAGAATTCGACTTTTTCACCGGCAGCTTCTTTTTGTATTAGAGAGGCATGTGCGTGATGTCCGTTCACAAGACATTCCGATGCTTCAGCCATTTTTCGTTCCGCTTCATCGTAATTGCCTTCCCGGGCAACTCTCAAAGCTTCGACTGCAAGCGATTTTGCCATCCCGACATTACTGATTATATTAAACGCAATCAATTCCATTCCATCCATATGTAAATCTCCTGTTCTGAATCCTTATGCTTGTTTTTAGAATATGTCAGCAGTATTCGTTTTTTTTAGATTGATTCCACTGCTTCTTCTGCTGTAAATTCACTTTCTTCTTCAAGGACTGCCGCTTTATTGGCTGCAATCACAAATGGAGAATAGATCAATACGCTCACGCCAAGACAGATGAATCCAACAATCAGTGCGGTGATATTTCCGCCTGTACCCAAGAAAGGCATCAATGGTCCTGGTGTTGTCCAAGGTACCGCAATCGTTACCGGCGGCATAATCTTAAGAACCATAACGGCGGTATAGCCGATCATGATGTTGACCAACGGCGCTATGATAAATGGAATGATATAAATCGGATTTAAAACGATCGGTAATCCAAAAATAACCATTTCATTGATATTGAATAATCCTGGTGCCAAAGAAAGTTTCGCGATACTCTTTGATTCCTTGTTTTTCGAGAAAATCAGCATAGCAATAATCAGACCCAACGTAGCACCCGAACCGCCATATTCAGAGAAAGCAGTAGCCAAACCACTGTATGTTATTGGATAAGGCGCTCCCCATGTAGTCCCTTTATCAGCATAGTACAATAAATTCGCATTTCCAGCTTCAGAAAACATAGTATCTCTGATGGCTGCAATCGTGTTTGGTCCATGGATTCCCATTGCCCAAAGTGATTGGGACAACAATGCCAATACAAGCACAGAGAAGAGACTTTGGCTCATTCTGGTCAACGGCGTTTGGATGATGCTGTAAATCAATTCGTGCAATCCGCCCGGTGCGGCCATTTTGACAAAGTAGTTCAGGACAGAGAAGAAGATTGTCGTGATGATGATCGGTATCAGCACTTTGAACGATCTAGCAACAGCCGGTGGCACTTGTTCCGGCATTTTGATTTCCAACTTATCTGATTTTGATAATCTGGACATTAATTCCCCTACCAAAAGTCCTACCAAAATTGCAACGAACAAACCTTGGGCACCTGTATATTGTGTCGTAATATAATTTATGCCTTCGTTGTTGAAATAATCAGGGTAGATGATGAAATAAACGGAGATTGCCGTCAAACCTGTCAACAGGTCATCCCCATCCATCAGTTTCGCAAGATTTCTGGCTATCAAAAAGACAATCAGGATCGAGAAGATATCTGCGGAACCCTTAACGACAGGAGCGAAGACGGCTTGGAATTTTACAATTCCAGGGAACAACTTATCGAATTGCAGGATTTTGAACATGAATCCATCCGCTGACAAAAATACATTGTTCAGTAACACCATCAAAGAGCCTGCCATCGTTAATGGGAATGATAAAATAAAGGCATCTCGTACAGCACAAATATGTCTTTGCGCATTCAATTTTGTAGCTAGAGGCACTAATAATCTTTCAATAACACTTTGGAATTTGTCCATGAAACTCATTTTTTTCATCCTCTTTTCCTAGTTTATTTTTTGCAAAGCATCTTCTAAAATCGCTTTTCCGTTCATAGTTCCATACAGACGCATGTCCATGACTTCCACTGGAATTCTGCCTTTGACGAGTTTTTCGACAGTTGCTTTCTGGAAACGCACTTGAGGCCCCAAAAGGACAATGTCGACATGATCAACAGCTGTACTGGCTTCCGCAACCGGAAGTGCATCTATCTCTACTTCCACTCCCTTTTGTTTTGCCGCTTCTCTCATTTTTGTCACAAGCAAACTTGTGGACATCCCTGCTGAACATACTAATAAAATTTTCTTCATGATTCCTCACTCCTTATTTTTTATATTCATTGATTATGAACGGAACTTATAACTCTTCCCCATTGGTGGTGATGACATTTTTGTACCAATAGAAGCTGTTCTTTTTGATTCTTCTTAAATCCTTTTGATCCGTTTCGTCCCTGTCTATGTAGACGAATCCGTAACGTTTCTGATAACCGTTCAGCCAACTCAATAAATCCGTGAATGACCAAGTGCAGTAGCCCAGAAGGTCGACACCATCCGTAATCGCTTCTTTACAAGCTTTGACATGTGCGCTGAGATAATCGATTCTGTGCGCATCATCCACAACATCGTTTTCTTCGAGCTTATCAAATTCCCCTAGACCATTTTCTGTAATGAGTATCGGAAGATCATACTTGCTGGTTAATCTTCTTAATCCAACCCTTAATCCAGTAGGATCGATGGCCCAATCCCAGTTGGTCGTTTCCAGATGCGGGTTTTTCGCATTTTTGTAGACCCCGGGCAGTCCGCTTTCTTGCGCAGTCCCTTTTTTGCCTGTGTTGTTGATCCCTTCCGATTGTCCTACTCCATCAAGCGGATTGAACGCGACAGTGCTTGTCTGATAATAGTTGATGCCGATAAAGTCAGGTTTGACTCTTTCCAAAAGTTCGAGATCGCCTTCTTCGATAACAGGCGCGAGCCCAAGTCTTTCATAATATTTGAAGGCGAACACTGGGTATTTCCCTTTGCAGTAGACATCCAGCCACCAGTTGCAATTGAGGTCTTCCGCATTTTCTGCAGACAAAACATCTTTCGGATCGCAGCTGAACGGATAGACAGGTCCAAATGCGAAACTCGGTCCGATCATGCCGTCCGGAACGTAGGTTTTGAATGACTCGATTACCGTAGCGTTGGCTAAGTTTGCAATGTGATTCGCCTGCAGCATTCTCTTCTGATCTTTTACGGCTGGCGGGTGCATAGCGGTTACATAACCTAATGTCATAAATATATTTTGTTCGTTCAAAGAAACCCAATACTTGACTTTGCTTCCGAAACGTTTGAATAGGGTTACGCAATATCTGTTAAAATCCTCAATGATTTCTCTTGATTCCCAGCCACCATACAGATTCTGCAGATGTTGAGGCAAGTCCCAGTGATACAAGGTGACGACTGGCTTGATACCGTTTGCAATGAGTTCATCAATCAAATTCTCGTAGAATTTCAAGCCTTCCTCATTCACTTCACCCTTCCCATCAGGATAAATGCGGGTCCATGCAATTGAAAATCTGTATGCTTTCAACCCCATCTCAGCCATCAAAGCAACGTCCTCTTTGTATCTGTTGTAATGATCTACCGCAATATCCCCATTTGTATTTTTAAAAGTTGTGCCGGGTAATTTCGTGTACACATCCCATACACTTTCACCCTTTCCATCTTTATCCCATGCACCCTCAACTTGATATGCTGCTGATGCCGATCCCCATAGGAAATCATCGCGGAATTTATCCAATTTTTCGTATATCACTATAGCCTCTCCTCCTGTTCCTTAAAAATTTGATTTCTGACGATTTTGCTTAAAAAACTGCTTTATGCCTCAAAAGGAAGCCTTGATGACGGCACCCAGCAAATTAGCATCATTGTTGTACTTACACTTGTCAATTTCGGTAGTGATAAAGTCAGCTTCAAAAAAGGCAATGCATGTTGCTTTGTACTGCTCGCTTACTTTTTTGATGAACCAATCCTCTTCTGATATTCCACCACCTATGCATATCACTTCCGGATTGTAGAACACAGTGATCACTATCAGTTGAGCTACTATACTTCTTATCCATTCCTCCACTGATGACACCGCTATCCTATCTCCATCTAAGTATTTTTGGGTTACTTCATACCCATACTGAACCTGATCATCCCCAGCGGCTTTGGCATTGTATACATTTATAAGACCTGTGATTGAGGCATAGTCGCCCATCTTGTCCAAACCGCCTATAGTAGCGTTTACAAAGGGCATGTTATGAAATTCTCCGGCAAAGGCGTCCTTTCCGTAAATGACTCCATTTTCGTCGCAGATGCATCCACCAGTCCCTGTCCCGATGATCAAAAAAGCTGAAGATTTATAACCTTTGGCGTTTCCTAATTCGAATTCACATAATCCAGCTGCCTTTGCGTCATTGATTGCGGCTACTTTTTTGTTTGTCCTTTTGCTGACCTCGTGTTTGATGTTCGTGCCGTACATAACGCTTACATTAGGTGCAGCGTAGGATTTGACATTTGAATCTGCATCTATGAGACCAGGTGCGCTTATACCAATTTTTTCTACTTCATCAAGTGATTTTATATTTGAACAGATGTAATCATAAAACGCTGCTGCTGTATCATGCTTGATCGTTTCGATTTTCCATTTATCTTTTATGCGGTAATGCTTATCCATTAACGCATACTTAATGAACGTCCCTCCTATATCTATTCCTAAGCTGTTTGTTTCCATAACACTTCTCCTTAAAATGAAGGCCTTGCAAGATTGCCTATTCTTAAAAAATTGACCACACTTTGTAAACGCGCGTTTATGAGTGACCAAAAAATAACGACACGCTCCTTTTAATCCTTCATGTGTGATGGACATTTCGTGAACGCGCGTTTATGAATATAGCATACACTGAAAACAATTACATTTCAACATCTTTTTTTATTTTTTTCGCATAAGAAAAGCTGAACGGGTTCGTTCAGCCCTGAAAGAAATTTAGGAAATCTGGCCTCGCAACGTTCCCTGCGGTCACCTTATACTGGGGCTCTATGGGATGAATCCCTAAGAGTCCCATGCAAATGAGCATCGTAGAGCGCAATGGGTCAGATTTATCTAATTTCCGAAGGGCTAACCCGTGAAGCTGGCCATCATTTTAGGTGCATGAAACATTTTGCAAAGCTCTCTTCAAAAAGATTATGCTTGTTCTTCGTTGTTTTTGAAACCATATTTTTTGTTGAAGCGGTCCACACGGCCATCGGCTTGCGTGAATTTTTGGCGTCCAGTATAGAATGGGTGTGAATCTGAAGAAATTTCTACACGGATCATTGGGTAAGTGTTGCCATCTTCCCATTCAACCTTTTCGCTTGAACCTTTTGTTGAACCTGATAAAAATTTGAATCCTGTAGTTGTATCCATGAATACAACTGGTTGGTAATTTGGATGGATTTCTTGTTTCATGTCTCTTTCGCTCCTTTTGCCCTGGATTATTTACTAAGCCAGAGTTGTCTATTTGTAATAAAAGGCCTACCACAGGGTAATCCTTTTTAACGTTAAAATGATACCACGCAGACAGCCAGAATGCAATGCCCAATTTAAAAAAACACGTTTTCCCCACACAGGCAGCGGTGAGAAAAACGCATCTTTGATTATTTAACCAAAATTCCCGCAATCTCTTCTTCCGAAAGACTGCTGTCGGCATTCAGATTTGTGAATTGACCCGGTCCATCGATTCTTACGAGGGCAGGCACCGTACGGACACCCATTTTGTCTCGAAGACGTTGGATCGCAGGGTTTGACTGTGTGTTCAGGCTGTCCAGATAATGGATGGTCAGGTTTTTTTGTTTACGTACCTTATCCAGTTTAGGGACAAATTTACGGCAGTACGGACAGACCGCTTTCCCTAGATATACGATCGCTTTTTCGCCGGCAGCCAGTTTTTCTTCAAACTGCTCCGCCGTGATTTCTATGAACTCTTGCGTATGTTCTTCGTAAGTTCCTTTATTGAACATCTTTTAAAAACCTCCAGTTTTTGCGTTTTGATAGTCCCACTATACCGGGAAGCTGAAAAAAATGCTCATGATTTGCTCAGATGCCGCTACGGAAATCCTACTTCATCAGTTCAATCCGCTTCAGCAAAGCTTCATTGTTCTCGGTCGTATTCATCTGCTTCAGGAAGCTTTCGGTGTATTCCAAAGCATCTCCGCGCATACCGCGACGGACTTTGTAGATATTTTCGAGCGTTTTTGCATCCAACAGGAGGTCTTCTCTGCGGGTTCCCGATTTTTTGATGTCGATGGCAGGGAAGATGCGGCGTTCCGACAACTCACGGGAAAGCACAAGTTCCATGTTCCCGGTCCCCTTGAATTCCTCATAGATGACTTCATCCATCCGGCTGCCGGTGTCGACAAGCGCGGTTGCGATGATCGTCAAACTGCCGCCATCCTCAATATTCCGGGCTGCCCCAAAGAAGCGTTTCGGGCGATAAAAGGCTGCAGGATCGATCCCGCCGCTTAATGTCCGGCCGCTTGGCGGGATGACCAAGTTGTAGGCACGGGCCAACCGCGTCAGGCTGTCCATCAGAATGACCACATCACGCTTGTCTTCGACAAGGCGCATGGCTCTTTCCAGGACAAGTTCCGTCACTCGGACATGGTTTGCTGGCTGCTGATCGAAAGTCGAAGAGACGACATCCCCTTTGACACTGCGTTCGATATCCGTCACTTCTTCCGGCCGCTCATCAATGAGCAACATGATCAGCTCGACATCTGGATGATTGGTGGTGATGCCGTTCGCAATCTCTTTCAGCAGGGTCGTTTTCCCTGCTTTTGGCGGGGCAACGATCATCCCACGTTGGCCGAAACCAATGGGCGAGAACAAATCGACCATGCGAGCGGTCACATTTGTCCGGCTATTTTCCAACTTCATCTGTTGGTTCGGGTAAATGGGTGTCAGCCCCGGGAAATGCGAGCGTTCTTTGGCTTGATCAGGCCGTTTTCCGTTCACTGTGCTGACTTGCATCAGTCCGTAATAACGTTCGGATGCTTTCGGAGGTCTGGCCTTTCCAGCTACTTTGTCTCCATTGCGCAGATCGAAGCGTCTGATTTGCGACGTCGATATGTAAATGTCTTCTTGGCTCGGTGAATAGTTGATTGGCCTTAAAAATCCGAACCCTTCTTGGGAGACGATATCTAAAATGCCTTCGGTCATGAAGAAGCCTTGTTTTTCCTCTTGAGCACGGATGACCGCCAAAGATAGTTCTTTTTTGTTCATCTGGCTGTAATACGGGATCTTCAGTTCTCTGGCATAGGTGTATATTTCTTTCAGCGTCTTGCTTTCCAACTCATGCAAGGTAAGCATATCTTCCAAACAGCTCCACCTTCCTCTCTTATCATTTTTATGATGCTTGTTTTTAGCAATGCAGCATACAGGAATAAAACACCTTCAAAGACGTTTGCTGCTTTGAAGGTGCTCCTTAATTATCTTATCGCGCGAAGAAATTTATTCTTCGTCTTCGATCATTTTGATGTCAGCGCCCAAAGCAGTCAGCTTTTCGACGATATGATCATACCCGCGCAGGATATTCTCAATACCCGAAATTGTGGTTTTGCCTTCCGCCATCAATCCGGCGATGACCAGACATGCTCCGGCACGCAGATCGCTGGCTGTCACTTCCGCACCAGTCAATTTGTTGGGTCCTTGCATGAAAATCAAATCACTTTCCACCTTAGCCTGTGCACCCATCCTGCGGAGTTCCGGGATATGGTTGACGCGTTTCGGATAGATGGTATCAATTATGGTGCCGTCACCGCTCGCTTTCAACAGTAGCGGAGTCAGTGGTTGCTGCAGGTCCGTCGCAAAACCAGGATAAGGCAAGGTCTTGATATGAACCATCTTCAGGTTGTCGGATTTTTTGACCAGAATGCTGTCCTCACCGATTTCCATGTCCACGCCCATCTCTTCCATTTTTGCGATGAGGCTTTCGATATGCTCGACAATCACATTTTTCACCAACACACGTTCACCGATTGCCGCAGCAGCTGCCAGATAAGTCCCCGCTTCAATGCGGTCAGGTATCACGGTATGTCTGCAGCCATGCAAGTTTTCCACGCCTTCGATACGGATGATGTCCGTACCGGCTCCGCGGATTTTTGCCCCCATGTTGTTCAGCAAGATACAAACATCAATGATTTCCGGCTCTTTAGCCACATTCTCGATAATGGTTTTGCCTTTCGCTTTGACCGCCGCCAAGATGATGTTGATTGTCGCTCCGATTGAAACTACGTCAAGATAGATGCGTTCACCTTTCAGGCCTTCTTCCGGCGTAGTCAGATAGATGGCGCCCATTTCATTGCGCACCGTCGCGCCCAATGCCTCGAACCCTTTGATATGCTGATCGATCGGTCTCGGACCTAAGAAACAGCCTCCTGGCAGCCCGATGACGCCTTCACCAAATTTCGAAAGGATAGCTCCCATGAAGTAATATGAAGCCCGCAAACTTTTGATTTTTCCGGTAGGCATCGGAATGGAAATCATGTTGGTTGGATCGATTGTGACGATGCCCGCATCTTCTTCGAATGACACTTTGACATTGAAATCCTCAAGGATATCAATCAGAGAGTGCACATCCTGAATGTTAGGAATTCCTTCCAAGATGACTGGGGAGTCCGCCAAAATGGCAGCCGGAATCAGCGCAACCGTACTGTTTTTGGCTCCGCTGATCGTGATTTCACCGTTCAACGGTTTATTCCCCTCTATAACTAATTTTCTCATAAAAAAGCCTCACTTCATATATAGTTGCCGAACGACAAATCGCCCGGAAATAAACGGAATCGCTTGCACATTTTCCTTGTCTCAGGTAATACAGTGCCACAATACCTGGATAACATTATTTTTAGTTTCATTCGATTGTCGGTTGATCATATACAATTTTAACAAAAATACAGGGTCCATTACTAGTTTTTTTATGCAAACGTCCGCTTTCCGCTATATTTCTCAATTTGATACGGCCGAACAGCGCAAAAAGGTGACTATTATGCCTCCATAACGATCCAATTGAAGATAACTGACTTGGTCTTATGGTCTTATATTAACATAAACTCAGAAATATATGGAAAATGAGGAGCCGATGCACGTGCGGTTTTTGGGGAAAAATACGAACAAAAAAAGAGGTCCGGAACTTAGGTCCAGACCTCCTCGAAGATCGTTTGATTAAATTAAGCTTTGTTGCTTGAACCGAAAACTTGCATTCTTTCTTTAACGACTGCAACGATCGCTTCTTTACCAGGTCCGATAACTTTACGAGGATCGTAAACGTTAGCGTCTGTAGCTAATTTTTCTCTTACAGCAGCTGTAAAGACTTGTTGGCATTCAGTGTTCACGTTGATTTTTGAATGTCCGAACTCGATAGCTTTTTTGATTTGGTGTTCTGGGATTCCTGAACCACCGTGCAATACTAATGGTTTGTGAGTCAATTCAGAGATTTCTTTCATTTCGTCGAAACCGAGTACAGGTTCGCCAGAGTAAGGTCCGTGTACAGAACCTAATGCAGCAGCCAATGCATCGATAGCTGTTTCAGTAGTCAAACGTAGGCATTCAGCTGGATCAGCGTATTGGATTCCGCCAGTGATTCCGTCTTCAGTACCGCCGACAGTTCCGATTTCAGCTTCTACAGAAGCGCCTTTAGAATGTGCGTACTCAACCACTAATTTAGTTTGTGCAATGTTTTCATCGATAGGGTAGTGTGATTTGTCGATCATTACAGATGAGTAACCAGCATCGATAGCGGATTTGCAGCTTTCAAAGCTTGTTCCGTGATCAAGATGCAATGCTACAGGAACAGTGATGTCCATAGTTTCCAATAACGCATTAGTCATAGCTGCAACAACTAAATGTCCACCCATGTATTTTGCTGCGCCTTCAGAAACACCCAAAATTACTGGAGATTTTTCTTCTTGTGCAGCTTGCAATACAGCTTGCGTCCACTCAAGGTTGTTGATGTTGAATTGTCCTACGGCATACTTTCCTTCTAACGCTTTGTTTAACATATCTGTCATACTTACTAAACGACTCATTCTTGTTGCCTCCTTGGAATCCATTAGTGTCTTTTGTTTGCAGAAAATTCACACATTAGAATGTGAACACTTTACAACATTTTCATTTTATCAGAAAATGTCATTTTTTACTACCTTATTAGAGAAATCCATCAAAATGAAAGCGCAAAATAATTCTTTTTTTTGCGAAGAGCTCTTATTTGGAGGCTTTTTCCAAGGATGCTGCAATAAAACCGTCAAAGATCGGTTGCGGTCTGTTCGGACGGGAGATGAACTCCGGATGGAACTGGGCAGCAATATAGAAAGGATGGTTTTTCAATTCCACAATCTCCACCAGGCGCTGATCTGGGGATACGCCTGAGAAGACCATGCCTTTTTCAGCCAGGGCTTCGCGGTAGGCATTATTGAATTCATAACGATGGCGATGACGTTCTTGAACCATATCGGCATTGTGGTAAAGTGACTTAGCCAACGTGCCTTCCTTCAATTCGCACGGATACAGGCCTAAGCGCAACGTACCGCCCATTTCGTCGATGTTTTCTTGGTCCGGCATCAGATCGATGATGTTGTTTTTGCAATTCGGTTTCGTTTCCGCTGAATCCGCGTCTTCCAAACCGACAACATTACGGGCAAACTCCACACAAGCCAATTGCATGCCTAGACAGATACCGAAGAACGGCACATTGTTTTCTCGTGCGTATTGGATGGCAGCGATTTTACCTTCAATACCGCGGTCTCCGAATCCGCCAGGGACAAGGATGCCATCTGCAGTAGCTAAGTGCTCTTGCGCGTTTGCAGTGGTCACTTCTTCCGCGTTGATCCATTGGATATCGATTTCGGTATTGTGTGCGTATCCGGCATGCTTCAATGCTTCAGCCACAGATAAGTAGGCATCCTGCAGTTCCACATATTTTCCGACAAGAGCGATTTTTGTTGTTTTTTCAAGGCTTTGGACTTTTTCGACCAACGCTTTCCAATCGGTCATGTCAGCTTGCGGCAGATCCGTTAAGCCCAGATAATCGCAGACGATCTGGTCCATGTTCTGTTCCTGCAGCAACAACGGGATTTGGTACAAAGTTTCCACGTCACGGGATTCGATGACCGCTTCGGCTTTCACATCACAGAAGGAAGCCAATTTGTTTTTGATGTGTTGCGGCAACGGCATTTCTGTACGCACAACCAGAATATTCGGTTGGATACCAAGGCTGCGCAATTCTTTGACACTGTGCTGGGTCGGTTTTGTCTTCAACTCGCCGGCTGCGCGCAAATAAGGGATCAAGGTCGTGTGGATATACAGTACGTTTTCAGCACCGACTTCCATACGCATTTGACGCAAAGCTTCCAAGAATGGCAAGGATTCGATATCCCCAACGGTTCCTCCGACTTCGGTGATGACGATGTCCGAATCCGTCGTTTCGCCGGCACGCATGATTTTTTCCTTGATTTCATTCGTGATGTGCGGAATGACTTGGACAGTGGCCCCTAAATAGTCCCCTTTGCGTTCCTTGCGGATGACTTCGGAATAAACTTTTCCGGTAGTCACGTTTGAATATTGATTCAGGTTGATGTCTATGAAACGCTCATAGTGGCCTAAGTCCAAATCGGTCTCGGTGCCGTCATCAGTGACGAACACTTCCCCATGTTGGTAAGGACTCATCGTGCCTGGATCCACATTGATGTAAGGGTCGAATTTTTGGATCGTGATCTTCAAGCCACGGTTTTTCAGCAAACGTCCCAAAGACGCCGCAACGATACCCTTACCGATTGAAGATACTACCCCGCCTGTTACAAAAATATACTTAGTCATTTTTTTCTTCCCCCTATTTTTGAATGTGCATCATTATATCTGAAGGATCCTCCAACGCTGCAATAAAAAAAATAAAGCTCCCTGTTCTTAAAAGAACAGGGAGCTGTAAAAATTCAACGTATGCTTTCCAAAAAGAATTACTTTTTGGGAGCCCAATGAAGATATTACATCCAATTACATAAGGTGTCAAGAAAGAATTGGATGCCGGAGAATGATTAGTCTTCGTCTTCTGTTTCTTCCGCAACGAATTCTTCTTCCTCTTCAAACTCTTCTTCTTCCTCAAACTCTTCTTCTTCAATGATCAGGGTCAAGTCTTCTTCAATACCACTTGTGATGTCGTCATCGTCATCCGTGATATCCACAGCGTCGACATCATCGACTTCATCCTCATCCACATCGATTTCTTCATCTTCGTCAGCAACATCGATGTCTTCCGGATCGTCATCATTGTAGTCGATCACATCATCATCATCTTCTGATGTAGCGAACGCATTCAGCTTCTTGCGTTTCTTACGGCGGACTTTCACTTCGTCCTCATCGATACTGGAAAGAATCTCTTCATCGATTGAATCAATTGGATACCATGAACGCAATCCCCAACGATTTTCTCCTAAAGAAATAAAGCTGCCGTCAATGTTCAAGTCAGTGTAGAAACGTGTCATCTTGCTTTCTAATTCTTCTTCCGACATTTCAAGATAGTCCTGTATCTGAACCAATAATTGGTTAAAGTCCAGTACGTCACCGTTTTCTTCGAAAATTGCGTGTGCAACTTCTATCATTGACAATTCGTTTTTGTTCGTGCCATCTAATTGCTTCAATTTCAATGGTGTCACGTCCTTTCAAAAGTTTACTCTTAATCATACAATACTCAGGTGGTAAATTGCAATTCAATTCGATAATATCCCAATTTTTGTTCGTTCATTTGGAGTTCATAATGCAAGGTTACTTTTCCGGCAAATGGTTTTTCCTTGAACTCCAGCAACATTTCATGGGTGATCGTTTCGATTTCCATCAGTCCGGCTGGCGTGGGCACCATGGCCATGCCTTTTCCTTCTGCATCGAAAGTCATGCGGCTCGTCTGTTCCATTCTGCGGATAATCGTCATTTTCCCCTCACGGGACAGTTTGAAGGTGACCGGGACGGCTGTTTCCGCTTCGATATAGCGCAGATAGAGCCAGTTGCCCATTTCCACGATTTGGCCCATTCCTTCATATAAGAAGCTTTCCTGCTCCCCTTCTTGCTTCACCAGCGTTTCCAATTGGAACTCGATGGGCATTCCTTCTTTTAAAGACAAACTTTTCCACCTCTTTGACCATCGTGCTGAAGCCTAGCGGCCGCACGTGTTTTTCAAATACAGTATAGCGGTACAAATGAGCGCTGGTCAATCATTTGCGGGCTGATTTTCCAAAATGTAAAGAAATCGTGCCTTTCGCTGCAATTCACCCTCAAATCTTTCCTGAACTTTGCTATAATGGGAGCAGAAACAGCCACAAAGATAAGGAAACGCATATGACAAGCCATTTAAAAAACAACATTTATCATATCTACGATACTTCACATGGAGCATTCGGCACCGATGCCCTTTCGCACTTTGCGATGGGCGATGCTTTGATCCGATTGGTCGGAAACGCTGAAGCTCCAGCAGCCTTGCATTTTTGGCCGATGGAAAAGCTGGTCATCCTCGGCATGATGGACACGCGCCTGCCCCACCTGGAGGACGGCCTGCGTTACCTACGGAGCGTCCCGACCGATATCGTCGTCCGCAACGCCGGCGGTTTGGCTGTCGTAGCCGATGAGGGGATCCTGAACTTCTCCCTGGTGCTTCCGGAAACCGAAAAAGCCAAGCTCACGATCCATGACGGCTATGTCCTCATGAAAGAGCTGGTTGAACAGACTTTTTCCGACTCCAATCAGATAATAGAAGCGTTCGAAATCAGCGACTCCTATTGTCCGGGCGACTTCGACCTGAGCATCAACGGTAAAAAATTCGCCGGCATCGCGCAGCGCCGTTTCAAAAACGGTGTGGCCATCATGATCTACATGAGCGTGAACGGCAACCAACAGCAGCGCGGGGAAATGATCCGTCGTTTCTATGAAGAAAGTCTGCAAGGCGAAGAGACCCGCTGGCATTTCCCAGCCGTCGATCCCGGATCCATGGCGAACTTGGCGGAATTGCTGGACAAACCGTTGACGGTAGCCGATGTGAAGAAACGGATTCTGTCCGTCTTCACCAAGAACGGCAATACGCTCCTGCCAGGAGAATACAATGAACGTTTGCTGGCGGAGTACGATACAGCCTATGCAAAAATGAAGAAACGCAATGAACAAATCAATCAGGAACAGCATCCAGAAGCGGACTGACAGAAAGAGGCGATGCGATTTGAGTACACACTACACCGCGGAATTATTGCCGAAAGAAAAAGTATTCCGGGACCCGGTCCATGATTACATCCACATCCAGTACCGCATCATCATGGACCTGATCAATACGCCTGAATTCCAGCGATTACGCCGGATCAAGCAGTTGGGAACTTCCTCCTATACTTTCCACGGCGCCGAACACTCCCGCTTCAATCATTCTTTGGGAGTATATGAAATCGCCCGCCGGATCTGCGATAAATTTGTCCGGAATTACCCCAGCAAAGAACCTGGGGATGGCCTTTGGGACGATGGTGAGCGCCTCGTGACGCTTTGCGCCGCTTTGCTGCATGACATCGGCCACGGCCCGTTCTCGCATACCTTCGAAAAAATATTCGATACGGACCATGAAGCCATCACAATCGAAATCATCACCTCACCGGATACCGAAATCAATCGGATTCTCCAACGGGTCGGTCCGGATTTCCCGAATCAGGTTGCCGCTGTCATCGCCAAGACCTACGATAATCCGCAGGTCGTTCAGCTTATTTCCAGTCAGATTGATGCGGACCGAATGGATTACCTGTTGCGAGATGCCTATTATTCCGGCGTCACTTATGGTAATTTCGACCTGACGAGGATTTTGCGCGTCATCCGTCCTTATGAGCATGGTATCGCCTTTGACATTTCCGGCATGCATGCAGTGGAGGATTATATCGTCAGCCGCTATCAAATGTATATGCAGATCTACTTCCATCCAGTTTCGCGCGGCATGGAGGTCGTGCTGAGCCATCTCTTGAAACGGGCAAAGGATGTCTATCTGGATGAACAAGCTGAATTCCGCCATACCGCCACTTTCCTGACGCCGTTCTTCAAACAGGCCTGGACGCTTAAGGATTATCTGCGCTTGGATGATGGCGTCCTGACGACTTACTTCAACCATTGGCTTGACGAAAAGGATCCGATTCTGAACGATTTGGCCTATCGCTTCGTCAATCGTCATCCTTTCAAATCGGTCCGCTACACAAAAGGACGCGATGATGCTACACTGGAACGTATGAGCGCCATCATTGAGCGCATGGGCTTCAATCGGGATTACTATACGGCTGTCAACAACAGCTATGACTTACCTTATGATCTTTACCGGCCGCATCAGGCCACCACTCGGACCCAGATTGAACTTGTCCAAAAAAACGGCAGTTTCCTGGAGCTTTCGCAAGCAAGTTCGATTGTTTCGGCTTTGACGGGCAAAGTCCGCGGGGATGAACGTTTCTATTTTCCGCGTGAAATTACCCACGGCGATGAGGAACCGGGCATCAACCTGTTCGAGTCGCTGTCACAGGAATTTTCAACTTTTTTCGAAAATGATGAAATTTTACAAAACCAAAAAACAGGAGGTACACTATGAGCATCAAATTAATTGCCATCGACATCGACGGCACATTGGTGGACAAAGAGTTCAAAATTACCCCGGAGGTAAAAGCAGCTATCACGGAAGCGCGCGAACAAGGCGTAAAAATCGTACTCTGCACCGGCAGACCGTTCCCGGGCGTCAAACGCTACATCAAAGAATTGGAATTGGATCAGGACGAAGATTACGTTATCACCTACAACGGCTCTCTGGTGCTGTCCACCGCAACAAACGAAGTGCTCGTTTCACATACACTGGATTACAGCGACTTCGTTCGGATCAACGAATTGGCCGATAAGTTCCATGTGCACACGCATGGAATCGACAGCGAAGCTATCTATACCGCGAACAAAGACATCAGCATCTTCACAACACGCGAGTCTTTCATTACGACGATGCCGATCCGCTATCGCTCATTGGCTGAGTTGCCGGAAGACAAACTGTTCACGAAAATCATGTTCATCGACCAGCCTGAGCTGTTGGACATCTTGATCCCAGCGATTCCAGCGCAGTTCCATGAAGACTATGTGATCGTCCGCAGCGAACCGCATTTCCTGGAAGTGCTGAACAAAGATGCCGGGAAAGCAAGTGCCTTGGCCGAACTGGCTGCATTGCTGAATATTGATGCGGAAAACATCATGGCCATCGGCGACAACGAGAACGACCTGAGCATGATCGAATATGCAGGCGTCGGCGTCGCGATGGGCAATGCCGTCGATAAAGTCAAGGAAGCTGCGGATTTCATCACCAAATCCAACGCCGAAAGCGGCGTTGCGCACGCAATCCGGACCTACTTGAATAAATAAATTCAAGAAAAGCTGAACGGGTTCGTTCAGCCCTGAAAGAAATTTAGGAAATCTGTCTGCCTGAGCATCGAAGAGCGCAATAGGACAGATTTATCTAATTTCCGAAGGGCTAACCCGTGAAGCTGGACAATATTTTAGGTGCATGAAATATTTTGCAAATTTGTGAAATACCTACGGTGATGCACTTTTCACTCTGGAAAATTTTATGAATTCCTATATGTTAAAAAAGGTATGCATAGGGCTGTCTCATTGAGACAGCCCCATTATTTTAATCACGCGTGAAGCAGGTGCCTGATATGGACAATCATTCTGCGGGGTTCGGCAAAACCCTCCTAAGGATAAGAAAAAACAAACAGTATTCCCAACAATACATGGCCGAAAATAAGATCCATCAATCTACCTATTCCAAGATCGAAAGGGATCTGATCGAGCCGACGCTGGGCAACTATCGGCATCTTTTGAGCAGGCTGGACATGTCCGATGAAGAGCTCCAGTACATCATGAACGATTACAATCATTCCGAAAAGGAACAACTGCTGACGGCTTTCATGAATCTGTCCTTCAACGATGTCCCTGTCTTGCAAGAAATTCGGGAAAAAGCCCTGAAGTATCTGAACGTGCATACGGATTACATCATCACCGACATCGTTCATCTGACGGATGCGCTGATCATTCTGGCAATAACCGGAGACATCGCGGATGCCCGTAAACATGTGCGCCCTGTATGGGAAAGGCTCGAGAAGCTTGATGGCTGGTATCTGGTGGAATTAAGGATGATCAACGCAATGCTGTTCCTGTTCCCTATCGACGAAGCCATCCTGATTTCCGGGACCGCATTGGCTCAAATTCAAAAATACGTCAATCATCCCTTCGCAGGCAAAATCGCCGTCTCGTTGCGCCACAACTTGTGCTTATTGCTGTTGAAGAACGGACGTTACGCAGAGACGATCATGCGCATCGATGAACTGATCCCGGCGGCAAAGGAAGCTGGCTCCTACCGGCACTTGTCCGTCTGTTACCTCAGGAAAGGCCTTGCCTTAGCGAAGAAGGGAAATCCCGAAGGCCGACTGCTGATCGACCAAGCATTCCGCTTGATCGAAGCAGCGGATGATCAGGATTTCAAAGCCAACCTCGAAAATGAATATAACCTCCTGAAAGAGCAATCAAACAGTTGATTGCTCTTTTATGCGTATAGGAATATTTCGTAAAGAGGTGAACCATCTGTATTAAAATGAAAGCACTTATGGGAAGACTGTCGTGATAATTCCCAAAATGACCATTTCTTGGAAGGGAGGCAGGTAAAGTCAATGAATCCAAAACGATGCAATCTATGCGCTTATATACTAGGCTGTGCCTGCCTGATCGGAAGAGCACGGTATCCTGAAGTACCAGAATCCTGGTGGCTCACAATCAGTATATGCAGCGGCTTGTTGTTTGTTTCCAGCAACTGCATGGAATCCGCGCAGCATTGGACCTTCCTTGGCATCGATGCCCTGAACCTGATTGTGCTGGCCTTGCTTATTCAGGTCCTTCCACCAAGTTTGGGAATGTCAGTGAATATCGTTGTCCTTTTGGCAATCTTCCTGCTTCTCTACATCAAAAGTACCTTTCACGAAAAATAGCTGTTTTGTAGTCATTGTACCCGGTCGCAAGGTTGCCTGTACTGTGAAAGGAGGCCTCCCCCATGAATTGGATCCGTCTGATCATCGGCGATATATGGTTTCTATAGCAAATCAATTACGATCAAAAAATAAGCCAAGACCGGATTTTTTATCCCGGCCTTGGCTTATTTCATGGAACCTTTAGGCTTTTTCGCCTATGAATTCGCCGTTTTTGGTCAAATGTTGTTTTGAGATCTCATTCAGGATCACGTGTACGCTTTCTTTCGATACATTGGCGTTTTTTGCGACGGCATCCACGACATCGCGCATCAACGCTTGTTTCTGCTCGTCGGTTCTGCCTTCCAGCAATTCGATGTGGACATATGGCATCTTCATTTCCCTCTTTTCGCTTTATGGTTTCAACTCAGTTATATTTTAGCAATTATTTTTATCGATTGCACCTCTATTTGGAGGCGATGTAGGTCTTCAGGCGCTCAGCCGCCTCAGCGACCATCTCCGTGCTCAGCGCGTAGCTCATGCGGACATAGCCCTCTCCGCCGGGTCCGAAGATCGATCCCGGCAGCATGCCCACTTTGGCGTTCATGCCGATTTCGCGGCAGAAGGCCTTATCATCCGTACCGAACTTCGCCGGAATCTTCGCAAAAGCATAGAAGGCCCCTTTCAGTGCGGGAACCTCAAAGCCTGCCTCCTGTAAAGCGGGAACGAGGATGTTTTTTCTCTTTTCATATTCGGAACGCATCTTTTCGACATCCGGTGCGCTGTTGCGGAATGCCTCCTCGGCCGCACGGTTGGAAACCGTTACGCCGGTCGTCACCATCTGCTGATGGGCCAAGAACAGGGTCTTCATCCATTTCGCATCCGCTGCCAGCACACCGACACGCCAGCCCGTCATCGCAAAGGCTTTCGAAGCCCCTTGGAACAGGATTGTGCGGTCGCGCAACAGGGTCGCGATCGACGTATGCTTTTCCCCATAGGTGATTTCGCTGTAGATTTCATCGCTCAGCACAAAGATGTCGTACTGCTTGATCGCATCGGCCAAAGCGATCAGTTCATCTTTTGTATAGGTAGCGCCTGTCGGATTGCTCGGGTAGTTCAAAAAGAGCGCTTTGACATTTTTGTTTTCGGCCATCGTCTTGTGCAGCAGCTCCGGCGTCATCAAAAAGCCGGTATCGGAAGTATCGACGAGGATGCATTCGCCGCGGTTCAGTTCCACCACAGAGCTGTACAAGGGAAAGTACGGCGACGGGATAATGACCTGATCGCCCGGGTTCAACAAGCCGAAAGCCGCGGCAAACAGCCCTTCCGTGGCACCCACCGTCATCACGATCTCCGTTTCGGGATCGTAGTGCAGATCATATTGCTTTTCCAGGAATGCGCTGACCGCTTTCCGGACGCCAAGTTCGCCGGAAGTGTGCGCATAGTGGGAGGCGTTGTCCTCGATCGCCTTGATGGCGGCTTCCTTGACGTTTTCGGGCATATCAAAATCCGGTTCGCCGATCGTCATCGGGATGCAGTCTTCCACACTGCGGAATAATTCATCAAATTCGCGGATCTGCGAAGGTTTGATGCGGGAAAATAGTTCATTCGTTGTCAAAGCCATGTAGTACATCCTCCATCCAAGTTTGCATCACCGCCAGAACCCCCTCGGCTCATGCTTTTTATAGGAATACATCCTTTTTCTCACATAATTTTAATATTAATCAGAATACGACTATTTGGGTAATAAGTCAAGCGCACCATGGTATCCTGCGTCGATTGTAAGCGCCGCCTCTTTCGTTAAATGAGAAAATCCAGAAATTTTACATTTCTTTTTTAATCTTATCTGTTGACAAAGAAAGCGGGATTGGGTATATTAATCACATCAAAAACACAGCGAAGAGAAGAGTAAATCATTCCACTCCTTCATTAGAGAGCTTGGTCAGGTGAAAGCAAGCAAGGAAGTGTTGGTTGAAGATGGTCTCAGAGTGGCTTGTCCGAAGAGTAATTTCTTAAGACAGGACGGGAACGCCCGTTACAGTGTCACAGTCTGACTTGCAGCAATTTGCAGGCGCACTGGCTAAGGCGGATGCAGCGATGCTTTCGTGAACTAAGGTGGTAACACGAGATTGAACTTTGACCTCTCGTCCTTATCTTGCGCATAAAAAATGCAACAGATAAGGCGGGAGTTTTTTGATTTTTATGATAGAATAGAACCGCATGGAAGAGGAAAGTAAACACCGCAACGTATCACAGCGAGCCTGGTTGGATGAGAACAGGCATACGGAACGGTGTTGAAGATGGCCTCGGAGCGGGAAGGATGAGCTGCACAAGCGGTAAGTCCTTCAAGGGAGCACCCTTTATCGTGCACGAGTGAAGCAAGCCTTCACTCATGGAGGAATCCCGCCGCGAGGGGGATTCGAACAAAGGTGGTAACACGAAGCATCCGCATTCGTCCTTAACGTCATATTTTTTTGATGTAGGATGGATGTTTTTTTATTAGAGGAGGAAAGATACATGATCAGTCTACAGAATATCTCAGTGACTTTTAAAACTGACAAAAACAAAGCCGTCCATGCCGTGCAGCATGTTTCGCTGGAAGTCGATAAGGGCGACGTCTACGGCATCGTCGGATACAGTGGCGCCGGCAAAAGTACCTTAGTAAGGACCATCAATCTTCTGCAGCGACCGACGGAAGGAAAAGTCATCGTGAGCGGAAAAGACATGATGGCATTGAACGACAAGGAACTGCGTGAATCGCGCAAAAAAATTGGGATGATTTTCCAGCATTTCAACCTGATGCGCTCCCGCACCATTCACGACAACGTCGCATTTCCGTTGAAGAACTCTTCCTTAAGCAAACAGGAAATCAACGACAAGGTAGCGGAACTTCTTTCATTAGTAGGTTTGTCCGAAAAAGCCAAAGCATACCCTTCCCAATTGTCCGGCGGGCAAAAGCAGCGTGTGGCCATCGCCCGCGCTTTGGCGAACGACCCGGAAGTGCTGCTTTGTGACGAAGCGACCAGCGCGCTGGATCCGAAAACGACTTCTTCGATACTGACTTTATTGAAGGAACTGAACAAAAGACTGAACTTGACGATCGTCATCATCACCCATGAGATGCAGGTCGTGAAGGAAATCTGCAACAAAGTGGCTGTGATGGAAAACGGCGGCGTGATCGAATACGGATCGATCCTGGATATCTTCACGAAGCCGCAGAATCAATTGACGAAGGACTTCATCGATACAGCGACGCATGTCGAACACGGCATCGAAACGGTCATCACCCACCCGACTATCCTGAACCTGAACGAACATGATGTACTGACGAAGCTCTCATTCGTCGGCGGTTCCACAGGCGAACCACTTATCGCAAAACTGGCTAATACATTCAATGTCCAAGGCAATATCCTCTTCGGAAACGTAGAAATACTCCAGGATACACCAGTCGGCACCCTGCTTCTCGTTCTGAGCGGGACACCGGAAGCGATCGCGGAAGCCGTCCGCTACTTGCAGGATAATGGTGTAACGGTGGAAATCATCACCGAAGAAATCATCGCCGAAAAGAAAAATAAAGGAGGAGACGAAGAATGAACACATTCATCACAACATTTCTGCCTAACGTCTCTGAAATCTGGGATGAAGTGCTCCAGAGCACATGGGAGACCTTATACATGACGCTCGTGGCCGGACTGATTGCAGGTATACTGGGAGTTATCCTTGGCGTCATCCTGGTTGTCACCGAAGACGGGGGCATCCTGGAGAGCAGACACCTGTACAACGTGCTGGACAAGCTCGTCAATATCTTCCGATCACTGCCCTTCATCATCCTGATGGCACTGATCGTACCGTTCACACGTCTCGTGGTCGGTACCTCGATCGGAACGACCGCATCGATTGTACCGCTGGTTGTAGCGACAGTTCCCTTCTATGCCCGTCAGATCCAAAATGCATTGGTGGAAGTCGATGCAGGCGTCATCGAAGCGGCACAGTCAATGGGTGCCAGCCCTGGGGAAATCATCTTCCGCGTCTACCTGAAGGAAGGCTTGCCAGGCATCATCCGCGTATCATCCGTAACGATCATCAACCTGATCGGTTTGACGGCAATGGCTGGAGCCATCGGCGGCGGTGGCTTGGGTAACCTGGCCATCACGCGTGGCTACAACCGATTCCAGAACGACGTGACCTTGGTCGCAACCATCATCATCCTGATCATCGTATTCATCAGCCAAGCCATCGGAAATGCTTTGGTCAAAAAAGTTAGTCACTAATATAAAAAAAACAAAAACGGAGGAAATCAATCATGAAAAAGAAAAACGTATTATTCTCAGGTGTTGCAGCACTTACCCTATTTTTAGCAGCTTGCGGAAGCAGCGACTCGAACACGGACTCAGCAGCAGACACGGCCGCTTCAGAAGCTGAAGCAGTGAAAATCGGCGTAGTCAGCGAAGTCGAAGTTGAAGTCTGGGAAGATGTAGCCAGCCGTTTGGAAGCCAAAGGAATCGAATTGGAAATCGTCCAGTTCAGCGACTACGTCCAGCCCAACGTGGCCTTGGAAAATGGCGATATCGACCTGAATGCGTTCCAGCACGTAGCTTATCTTGAAGATTTCAATGCCAACAACGAGTCGGACTTGACTCCAATCGGCTTCACTTATGTTTCTCCACTTGGTTTGTATTCTGAAACAGTGACGGACTATGCGGACATCGCCGATGGAGCGAAAATCGCCATCCCTAACGACGTGACCAACGGCGGACGCGCACTCTTGCTGTTGCAAGCAACCGGCCTGATCAAAGTCGACGAAGCGAAAGGAACGACACCGACAGTCAATGACATCACCGAAAATCCGAAGAACATCAGCTTTGAAGAATTGGATGCCGCACAAGTTGCACGCTCCCTTCCGGATGTGGATGCAGCGATCATCAACACAAACTATGCTACCGATTCCGGCCTGAATCCTAAAGAAGACGCGCTCTTCTTGGATACTGACAACATCGCAAGCGTTGCGGACGTCTACAAAAACATCGTAGCTGCACGTTCTGAAGATGTCGACAACGAAACCTACAAGCAAGTCGTTGCGGAATACCAAACATCCGAAACAGCAGCACTTCTGGATGATGTGACTGAAGGCAATGACGTACCCGCTTGGGAACAGTAAGACCCATTCACTTGTTTACAAAAATCACGTTTGCAGACGTGATGTAAAAATATAAAAAACAAATCGGAGGAAATTCATATGAAAAAGAGTAAATTATTTGGTGGCCTAGTCCTTACAGCTTCACTATTCCTGGCAGCATGCGGAAACGGCGGCACAACCGCTGACTCGTCCGCTGCAGAGTCAAGCAGCACAGTTTCAGCAGAACCAACTACAGTCAAAATCGGTCTGGTCAGCGAATCCGCAGTCGAAATCTGGGAAGCTGTCGCAGAGCGTCTGGAAGATGAGAACATCGACCTTGAAATCGTCAAATTCACTGATTACAACCAACCGAACATCGCTTTGGACAACGGCGAACTCGACTTGAACGCCTTCCAACACGTAGCTTTCCTGGAAAACTATAACGCCAACAACGATGCAGACTTGACACCGCTTGGATTCACTTTTGTGTCTCCACTGGGGATCTACTCTGACAAATATGCAGATTACAGTGAAATTCAAGACGGTGACACGATCGCTATCCCGAATGACGTAACCAACGGCGGACGCGCTTTGTTGCTGCTGCAAGCCATTGACTTGATCACTTTGGACAATGCAGCAGGCACAGCACCAACCGTTAACGACATCATCGAAAATCCTAAGAACCTGAACATCGAAGAATTGGATGCTGCACAATTACCGCGTTCACTTGAAGATGCAGGCGCTGCGGTCATCAACACCAACTTTGCGGTCGATGCTGGGCTTGTACCAACAGAAGATGCCCTTTACTTGGATACAGACAACATCCAGGAAGTCTTGGACATCTACAAAAACGTTGTGGCTGCCCGTGCAGAAGACGTCGACAATGAAGTCTACAAAAAAGTTGTAGCGGAATACCAAACAGAAGAAACAAAAGCTTTGATCGCAGAAACGACTGCAAACACAGATATCCCAGTTTGGGACTAAGTGAAACCTTTTCTTCTTCAATAGCCTGAAACCATAAAAAACTTACGAGTAGCATCAAGCCGGTGCATTTCTTTCGCGCCGCTCTTGATGCTATCTTTATATACAAAGGAGCCCTTTTCTAATGAAAAATAAGACATTTTTTGCAACATTGACCCTTTCAGCCAGCTTTTTCCTTGCCGCCTGCGGCAATACAGCATCCGATACCTCCAGTGATTCTTCCGCTGTAGATAAAGAGGAACCTGTAAAAGTCACACTGGGCGTCGTCGGCGAGGTCAACGAGCCTTGGGACTACGTTATCGAAGAGCTGAAAGAAAAAGAGAACATTGAAGTGGAACTAGTCAAATTCACCGACTATACGACTCCTAACAATGCTTTGGCCGAAGGTGAAATCGATCTGAGTTCGTTCCAGACAGAGATCTTCATGGACAACTACAACAAAGATCATGGAACGCAATTGACGACCATCGGCTATACGGTAATGGCTCCATTAGGGCTTTATTCCGAAAAAATCACCGACATCAGCGAGCTTAAGGAAGGCGACACGATTGCCATCCCGAACGATGTCTCCAACGAAGGACGCGCTTTGATCCTGTTGCAGACAGCCGGTCTGATCACACTTGATCCAGAAGCAGGTTTGGTTCCGACAACCGAAGATGTCGTCGAAAACAAATTGAACCTGCAGTTCCAGACGCTTGAATCCAACCAAACAGCCCGCGCTTTGCAGGACGTGACAGCTTCCGTCATCAACAGCGGCATGGCCGTTGACGCCGGCTTCATCCCGAGCGAAGATGCCGTCTTCCTTGAGCCGGTTACGGAAGATTCCAAACCATACTACAACGTCATCGCAGCCCTTGCCGAAGATGTCGACAATGAAGCCTTCCAAACGATTGTGGACTATTACCAATCAGAAGGAACGGCCAAAGTCATCGAAGAATCTTCAAAAGGTTCGCAATTCCCGGTTTGGCACGAAGCAAAATAATATAGATAATCAAACGATTTCGAGGGGCTTGGGCCATTTGCCCACAGCCCCTTTCCTATCAAAATTCGAGGAGGACTCATCCATGACCATCATCCAAAAACAGATCCACGAAGAAGTATCCGACATCTATGATTACATCGTCGCCCTCCGCCGCCATTTCCACCGCCATCCGGAGCCGAGCCTGAAGGAATTCGAAACGATCCAACGCATCAAGGAGGAAGTCGAAGAAATCGGCGTGCCCTACATCAATGTCGGCGAGACCGGCATCTTGGCCACATTGACGGGCGGAAAAGGCTCCGGCAAAACCATTCTGCTGCGCGCCGTTATCGATGCGCTGCCGCTGCCTGATGAGACCGGCAAACCATACGCATCCGTCAATCCAGGCTTCAACCACGCCTGCGGCCACGACGGCCACACGGCTTCCCTATTGGGTGCGCTGAAAATACTGAAAGAGCGCCAGAATACATTTGCGGGGACGATTCAGTTCGCCTTCCAGCCGGCCGAGGAAATTGGCGGCGGCGCGCGCCAATTTGTGCGCGGCGGCCATATCGACGGCATCGACCATGTTTTCGGCATCCATCTCCAATCCGGCACGCAACTGGGCAAGATCGTCGCGACACCGGGCCCCTCAAATGCATCCTGCGACATTTTCAAAATCAAAGTTTCCGGCAAGAGCGGGCATGTCTCGCGTCCGGATCTGGGCCGCGATGCCTTGGTCAGCGCCGCCGCCATCGTCACGGAACTGCAGACGATCGTGGCGCGGGAAGTCCGCCCTACTGACGAAGTCGTCGTCGGCATCGGCGTGATGCGCGCCGGCACGAACTACAATATCATCGCCAACGAAGCCGAAATCGAAGGCACCGTCCGCACCTTCAGCCATGAAGTGCGTGCGCAAGTGCTGGAAGCCGTCGAAAGGATCGCCCGGAATGTTTCGGATGCGCACCGCACAACCATCGAATTCTCCAACTACGATGCCGCGGCCCCGCTGATCAATGATATCCAGGCAGCCAACCATGCCATCCGGGTCGCCTCGGACATCGTCGGCATCGAGAACGTCATCACCGACAGCCCGAAAAGCATGGGCGCTGACGATTTCGCGGATTACTTGGCGGTCGCGCCCGGAGTCTACTGCTTCGTCGGCACGCAAAGCAGCGAGGAAACGGCTTACGGCCATCATCACGAGAAATTTGACATTGATGAAAAAGGCCTGGCCATCGCGACGGAACTGCACGTTTCCTATGCGCTGTCCTTTCTGAAAGATCCATTCTAAGACAAAAAATGCGTCGCTCGTTGGGATTTCCCAACAGAGCGGCGCATTTTTATTTTACGCATAATCTTATCAGAACTGAATAGTGCCTTCCGCATTGTAGAATTCGCGCCAATCGACGAAGCCGGCATCCAGCCCGCGCAGCAGCACCTCGGCTGTGCCGATATTGGTGGCCAACGGGATTTCATAGACATCGCTCAGACGGATCAAAGCGGTTACATCCGGTTCATGCGGCATAGCAGCCAACGGATCCCTCAGGAAGATGACCACATCCATCTCGTTTTGCGAAATCATGGCTCCGATCTGTTGATCCCCGCCGAGTGGACCTGACTTGAAGCGGTGCACATCCAGCCCGGTCGCTTCCATGATACGGGTTCCGGTCGTTCCTGTCGCGAACAATTCGTGTTCTTGCAGAATTGCTTTATAGGCGGTACATAACTGGATCATCAAATCTTTTTTACGGTCATGCGCAATTAATGCTACTTTCATTCAATTTCCTCCCTGCAATTTTTATAATAATAGTATATCATTTCATGTTGCAATTAAGCTGTGTTTTATGGTCGAACCGGTCGCACTATTTTTCTTTTTAGTCTTAAATTAACCAAAATAAATACGGTTTTCTTCATATTCTCTTCACAATTCAGGACTATTATACAGATAGGCCAATCACAAACAATCTTTTTACTCTTCTTTACTCCTCCAAAGTAAAGAACAACTCCTTTATGCCACCGCTTTATGAGCGGTGGTTTTTTTGTTCATTCTGCGTAGGCGGGATGCCTACTCGGATACCAATAGACTATCCAGGGCACGCCAGCTCCGGTGAGTGGTTGTTCCGCCGGAGCTGAGGTAGCATTCTAGCTTCTATCTCCGATGAGGCCCGCCTCGCCGTAGTTGATCGGAATAATCTATCTCCACCTCCGGCGAGCCTCGCTTGGCCGGAGGTGGAGAGCCCCATAGCTGCGTTGGCACGCAGGACGCCCAAATTACCGAACGACAAAAAAGCTCAGCGGGATATCGCGATCCCGCTGAGCTTTTTCATGCATAAAATTTAAGCCAACTCTTCACCGTTGGAAGCGATAACCTGCTTGTACCAGTCGAAGGAGTCCTTTTTGCTTCTTTCCAGCGTGCCATTGCCTTCGTTGTCGCGGTCGACATAGATGAAGCCGTAGCGTTTCTTCATTTCGCCTGTCGTGAAAGATACGCAGTCGATGCAGCCCCAAGGTGTGTAGCCCATCAGATCGACGCCATCCTCTTCGACAGCTTTTTTCATTTCTTCGATATGCGATCTCAGGTAGTCGATGCGGTAAGGATCATGGCAGCTGCCGTCCTCTTCCTTGACATCGATTGCGCCGAAGCCGTTTTCGACGATGAACAATGGTTTTTCATAGCGTTCATAGAACTGATTCAAGGTGTAGCGCAAGCCTTCCGGATCGATCGCCCAGCCCCAGTCGGACTCTTCGATGAATGGATTTTTCACAGAATGTGCGCTGGAACCGTCCAGAGATTTCGATACGTCCTTGTTTACGGTCGAATCGACAGTGTTGCTCATGTAGTACGAGAAGCCGATATAATCCACTGTGCCTTCAGCCAAGGCTTTTTTGTCTGCTTCGGTGATGTCCAGATTGAAGCCTTTGCGTTCGAACATCTTCAAGGCGTAAGCCGGATAGTGGCCGCGGCATTGTACATCGCAGAAGAACCAGCGATCGTGCATCATCTGGTTCGACAACACCATATCCGCTGGGCGGCAAGAATACGGATAGATCGGAACCATCGCAATCATGTTCCCGATTTGGAAATCCGGGTTGATCTTTTTGCCGATTTTGACAGCCAAAGCGCTGGCGACCAATTCATAGTGCCCACATTGGTACATCGCTTCTTCCGGATTCGGATAATCGCCAAAGTGCGCACCGGAGTTGGTCCAGCCGAAGATGTCGTTCTTGTAGTTCATTTGGTTGTTGATTTCATTGAAGGTCATCCAATATTTCACTTTGTCTTTGTAGCGCTTAAAGCAGACCTCCGCGAAGTTGACGAAGAAATCGATCGTCTTGCGGTTCATGAAACCGCCGTATTCCTTAGCCAAGTGGTATGGCATCTCAAAGTGGGAAAGTGTGATGACCGGTTCGATCCCGTATTTCAACAATTCATCGAAAACATCATCGTAGAACTGCAGCCCTTCTTCATTCGGTTCCGCTTCGTCACCATTCGGGAAAATGCGCGACCAGGCAATCGATGTACGGAAGCACTTGAAGCCCATCTCGGCGAACAAAGCGATATCCTCTTTATAGCGGCCATAGAAGTCAATGCCGACGTGGTTCGGGTAATAATTGCCTTCGACTACACCATCCGTGATGACGCGGGGAACACCATGTGCTCCGGCTGTCATGACGTCTGCCACGCTCAAGCCTTTGGAAGTGTTCAGAACCCCTCCTTCAAACTGATGGGCTGCCAAGGCGCCGCCCCATAAAAAGTCTTTATCCAATGCCATAATGATCTCTCCTCTTATTTATATTTGATTTTATAAGCCAAGATAATGGATGCCAGTACAAAGGTGATGCCGTTCGCTGCAATGATGGCATAATCCTGGATATTCCATCCGTGGATCAACCATAAAAACACACCGACCACAAACATGGAGTACATACCCAACGAAATGCCGGAAGTGTCCTTTGTTTTGATGATCTGCCACGCTTGCGGAACGAAGGACAACGTTGTTAAAACAGCTGCGATGAACCCTATCATTATATTCTCCCCCTACCGATATAGATGCGCGACTCAAATGACAAGTGAGACTGCTACATTCTTTTACAACTCGATTATAATGGATAGCGGACCAAAGACAATAACTTCTGGACACTCCGTAACACCGTTTACAAATTTCCCATTTTTTTGATCCAGATTATCAAATAACATTCACAAATATGATAGGATGGTCTTGAGGTTCAGAAACATATGAGAGGGGGATGCGGATGCTCATAAGAGAACGGCTGGAGAATTTTGATTTCTCGAACAGCGAACAAAAGATAGTAACTTATATACTGGAGAAGAAAGCGGCCATCGAGGAAATGACAACCAAAGAGATTGCCGAGGCAACTTACACTTCTCCTTCCACATTGGTAAGGATTGCCCACAAGATGAACTTCAGCGGCTGGAGCGATTTGAAGGAAGCCTTCTTGAAAGAAGAAGAATATTTACAGAAACATTTCAGTGAAATAAACGCCAATCTGCCTTTTCAACGTAATGATACCATCATGTCGATTGCAAGTAAAATCGCTGCCTTGGAAAAGGAATCCATCGATGATACCTTGTCGCTGATCACCCATGACGACCTGCAGAATGCCGTCCAGATTATCCGGAAGTCTTCCTATACCAGTCTTTTTGCAGTCAGCAACAACCTGTTGATCACACAGGAATTCCAACACAACATGTCGCGGATCAAAAAACGGGTCGAAATCTGTTCATTGCAGGGCGAAACGATCTTCAAGGCGCACCTGGCGGATCCGTCCTCCTGCGCGATCATCGTTTCCTATTCCGGGGAAACTTCGATATTGAACGAAACGATCCAATATTTGAAAGCGAACAAGATCCCCATCATCGCCATCACCAACATCGGGGACAACACGACGGCGCGGATGGCGGATTGCGTCCTCAGGATTTCCACAAGGGAGAAGCTCTATTCAAAAATCGCTACCTTCTCCACCGACAGCGCCATCGTGTACCTGCTGGATGTGCTCTATTCCTGCATCTTCGCGCTCGATTACGATGCCAACCTGCAGCTGCGGATCAGCACTTCCAAGATGATCGAAGCTGGCCGATCCTCAACGGTGGATATCATCAAGGAAGAGGACCACGCTTCTAGATGATAAAATATCAATTGTGTCCGTAAAAACAGCAAAAATAAGTTAGATTTTCTTCACGCTTTTTTCACACGTGGGGCCTATTATAAAGACAAGCCAATTAAACAATCTTTTTACCCTGTTCTCTTCTTTACTCCTCCAATGTAAAGAGCAACCGCAAAAAACCATCGCCCCTACCCGGCGATGGTTTTTTGTGTGCTGGTCAGCCCAGCTTCTTCGTCATGATGAAATCGGTCTGTTCATCTTCGCCCATAAAGAAGGAATGCGAGCCGGTACGGACGAAGCCCATTTTTTCATAAAAAGCGATGGCATTCACATTGTGTTCCCAGACGCCCAGCCAAATCAGTTGCTTGCCTTGCGCGCGGGCGATTTCAATCGCTTTATCGATCAGATATTTCCCGAGCCCTCTGCGCTTGAAGGCCGGTCGGATATAGATCCGCTCCACTTCCAATGAATCGGCACCCATCTCTTCCGTCAAGGCTGCATCGACATTGAACTTCATATAGCCCGCAAGTTCCTCTCCGTCATACAGAAAATAGAAGGTCGAACCTGCAGTCGAAAGCTCCTCCTTCAGCTTTTCCGGATCATAGGCCTTATCCAGGTAAGCCTGCAGGTCTTCCGGCGTGTTGTGGGCCGCGAAAGTGTCCGTGAACGTTTCGATGCCGATTGCTTGAAGATCCGCCAAATCTTCGCTTCCGCATTTTTTCAGTGTGATTGCCATATATGATGCACTCCTTATCTTTGCTTCAGTAGTTTCGTTTGTTGCCTTTTTTCACGTATTCCCAGTTGCCTTCGACGTTTTTTCGGACCGTTTGGAGCAGTCCGCTGAGAACCGTCGCTTCCTCTTCCGATAATCCCTGCAGCACCACCCGTTCCGAGTGCTCATTTTCCCTGCTGATGTTCGGGGAGATCGCTTTGCCTTTTTCCGTCGGGAAGATCCGTTTGATTTTTCTGTTAGCGGCATCGGCTCTCTTCTCGATGAACCCGTTCGCTTCCAGTTTTTTGATGGCGCGCGAAGCCGTCGTGCGGTCAACTTTGATCATTTCCGCCAACTTTTCCTGGATGATGCCCGGATTTTCGCAGATCCGGATGAGATACAAGTACTGCCCCCTCGTCAAGTCGAACTCCTTGAACTCGATGTTGGCGATCGAATCCAAAGCTCTGGAAATCATACCGATTTCGCGGAGAATTTCCGCCATACAACCCACCTGCTTTCTTCGGGAAATTTAGATAAAGCATAACGGATTTTTGTTGCATTTGCAATAAAAAGACCTAAAGAAATAGAGAGGTCGCGCTCCAGATGTCGGATATTCCCAAGTTATCCGACAATGCGCGGCACGTTCTCTCTCAACTTGTCGGATATTCCAATGCATCCGACACTTATGATCATATTTGCTCTCTGTTTGTCGGATTTTCCCAGTTTATCCGACAACGCTCGCTGTCCCAGCGGATAACAAGGTTCCCGGGATGAAACTGGCACAAAAAAAAGAGCTGGAACAAAAGTCCCAACCCTATCCTTTAAGCATCCCATTATAATGATCTACTTTCCCTTTCATTTTTGCCAAGGTTTCCTGCAGTCCGAGGATCCTCTCTTCCAGCAGGTCGCACTCGTCGACCCACAGATCCCGCCTGGCCGGAACGGTATGGAAGCCTTCGCCACACAGACGCACATAATCGATCAACGGTTCGATCGACAGCCCCGCAGATCGCACCTCCATCATGAAATCCAGCCACTTCAGATCTTCATCCGAATACTCCCGGATGCCGCCTTTGATCCGTTTCACGGGAGGAATCAGCCCGATCCTTTCATAATAACGCAAACCATCAAGCGAAATATTCTTCTCTTTGCTGACTTGAGCGATTTTCATCTTTATCCCCTGCGCTTTCAGCTTTCTTCCGGAGCGACTTCATTCAGGCAATTCAACGCCGTTAACGTCCGCGGATACCCGATGAATGGCAGCAATACTGTGATCGTATCCAGCAGCTTTTGCTTGTCATTGCCGACGCGGAGGTTGTTGCGGATATGCCCCTTCATTTGCGGCTCAGCTCCGCCCATCGAAACCAGCATAGTAAAGATCAGCAGTTCTCGTTCCTGGATCGATAACCCGTTGCGCGTAAAGAAATCGCCGAAACAGTTATCCGCCAGAAAAGTGGCGAAATGCTTCTGGTTCTGCGGCATCGTGTTCAACATGTTGTCCACTGTATCCCCCGCAGCCTCGCGGACGATTTCCAAACCCTTCTCATAGCGGTTTTCGACAGTCGTGGCGGATTGTCCCTCCAAAGGCAGCACGATCCCTCTTTCCTCCAACACCTCATTTGTCGCATGCAGGAAATCGAACACTTTCCCCAAGCCGGCATAAGGGACGGCCTGATAGACGATCTCCTTCAGCTCAACCGGCGTGACGCCTACATTCAAAGCACCCTTCGCCATCGCTTTGAACTCGTTCACGCACTGCATGGCGATCAAAGCAGCCAACAGCACTTTCTGCCTTTCCTTCACATCCAAACTGGTGTATTGCAGCACTTCATCAAACGCGAAATTATCAAAAACTTCAATAAATTCCGGATCCTTTTCAGCCAATATCGACACGTGCCCGGGAAACAGTTCATCATGGTTCTTTTTGGCAGTTTCGCTAATTTTCATCTTCCATTCCTCCAGCTTCATCCTTTTGTTACTCACAGTGTAGAGCATGGAGTGGGCTCCAAGTCAACCGTAACCGTAGCTATTCAACAATATTTTTTTATTCAGCATAAAACACTTGTCTTGGAGTGAACTCCAACAGTTACAATAGGGGTATAATAAAAACAAACATTTGGAGGCGCTATCATGGAATATGTAAAATTAGGGAATACTGGTATGGAAGTCTCAAAACTCTGTCTGGGTTGCATGGGATTCGGGGAACCGGAACGCGGTCGCGAAAAATGGTCGATAGGTGAAGCGGAAAGCCGCGAAGTCATCAAAAAAGCTTTGGACTCCGGAATCAATTTCTTCGATACTGCAAACTTGTACTCAGCTGGATCCAGCGAAGAGATCATCGGGAAGGCATTGAAGGATTTCGCCAACCGCGATGAAATCGTCCTGGCTTCCAAATTGTATTTCCCGATGTTCGACGGACCGAACGCGAAAGGTTTGTCCCGCAAAAGCATCTTCGCCGAAATCGATCACTCTTTGAAAAGATTGCAGACGGATTATCTGGACCTGTACATCATCCACCGCTGGGATTACGGCACGCCTATCGAAGAGACGATGGAAGCCCTGCACGACTTGGTGAAAATGGGGAAAGTGCGTTATATCGGAGCTTCTTCCATGCATGCTTGGCAATTTGCGAAAGCCCAATTCATCGCCGAGAAAAATGGCTGGACGAAATTTGTTTCCATGCAGAACCTGTACAATCTGCTTTACCGGGAAGAAGAACGCGAAATGATCCCTTTACTGCAGGACCAAAAAGTGGCGATGACGCCTTGGAGCCCGTTGGCGGGAGGAAGATTGACGAGGGATATCGGCGCCATCACAGCCCGCGCCAGCCAAGCCGTACAAGCCGATCTGCCTGCATACATTGTGGCTTCCGACAATGAGGTCATTTCAAGGGTCCATAAATTGGCCGATGAGCGCGGCATCACCCGCGGACAAGTTGCGACTGCCTGGATGCTGAGCAAAGACTACGTCACTGCCCCGCTGATCGGCGCGACAAAAGTGAAATATCTGGATGATGCCTTAGGAGCATTCGAGGTCGCATTGAGCGCCGAAGATCTCAAGTACTTGGAAGAAGCTTATGTTCCGAGGAATATCACGGGGTACAGATAGAAACGATGAGAGTCTGCGGATGAGTCGAGATAGCTTAGGCTGGAGAGTTCCGTACCTCCGATGAGGAGTGATTCGCCGGAGGTACGGAAACAATCCAAGCGCTCAGTTCCGGTTAAGGGCCGCTCACCGGAATTGAGTGGAGTAAGCGACATCTGAACTTCGGCGAACCCTAGCTTCACCGGAGTACAGATATCCCGTGGTGCGAAGCAAACTTGCCGCACATCAGCACCATTTGACAGAGAGCCCAAAAAAACAAGCCCAGAAAGATGGAAACCATCTCTCTGGGCTTGTTTCTTTTGTGATACCGGCGGCCGGGGTCGAACCGGCACGCCCTCGCGGGCACTGGATTTTGAGTCCAGCGCGTCTGCCAATTCCGCCACGCCGGCATGA
>NZ_JBSQPW010000018.1:0-62146 GCF_055118575.1 Trichococcus sp.
AGTGCACGGATTTTTGGTGTTTTGCCCTGGATTCCATGCATCTATTATACCAAAAAACATCGAAAAGCGTTGTCACAATAGGGTTTATAAATTATTCAGCAGACATTAAATAGCAAAAGAGGATGGCCTAAATCATTTCCCATGATTTAGGCCATCCTCTTTTTGATTATTTCAGACTATTAATGGGACATCTAGCTGTGAAATCCGCCAAAGGATAAAAAACCAAACTGATCTACACATAGAGAGACAAATCAACTAAAATAGGAAAGAACCTTTCCTGAAGACAATATCATTCTATCCTTTAAACAACCATTTAATAATATACAGTGTGATAGTTATAGGTCCTAGCAGAATATAAATAACAAAAAATTTCAACATACGTCCAATCATGTTATATCCCCTCCTCAATTACATTAAATTGTAGTGACTTATTATATATAACGTGTCATATTCTAAGAAATATTTATTATCTACTGACCAATTCAGCACCTTGTTACAAAAAGTTATTGTCCTCCTGTTTATAAAAAATATTTATATCAGCTTTCAGGACTTACCAACGAAATAATGAGTCGATTTTCTGATTTTCCGATGATACTATACAGCTGATACCGAAGTAATTTTTCGTCAGCAGTCATCTTTATTTAGTCTTTCCATTTATACTCTCGCATATTTAGAATTTTTGATGAGCCAATTATATTGTTACTAGCGTATATTGTTATATGTACACTATTTGGCGTACTTGCTCCATACAGTTCATTTTGAATAACATTTTGAAGATAATCAATTATGGATGTTTTTTCGTATTCAGAAAGACTCATAAACTCACTACCTACTAATACAATCGCTTTATTTTCATTTTCCACTTGAGCATCGACTATAAACAAAGCCCATGCAAAATATGGATCTGGCGTTCCATTTTCAGTAGGGTAACCATCCCTATCTAATAATCCTAAAGCCCACCCTTGCATTTGGGTTAAAGAATTGTCTAATGATTGGTTCACAGAAGTCATCCATTCTTCATTAGCAGCAGATTCAGCTATGGCAATAGACTCAGCTTCGACTTTTGCAACAGATTCAGCTATCGCGATAGATTCAGCTTCGGCTTTGGAAATGGACTCAGCTATGGCAACAGACTCAGATTCTGAGCTAGTTATTTTTTCAGCCATATCATCGGGGTGCTCCGTTTCAGGTGGGAATGTGTGATATGCAATATCAACTCGCACATCATTTGAAAAAAAATCTCCGTCCTCAAAATCTTCTTTTCCATCAATGGTTACTTTTTCAATTTCCCCGTCTTCAATTAACCAACCTGTTATAAGATCTTCAATTTTTGTAGTTTTTATATTTATGAAACCAGCATCTTCAAACTGTTGCACTACTGTTTTATAATTTTGGGATGTTAACTCCGTTGAAGCAATAGGCGCAGATATTTCATTGTTATCTGAATTCTTAGTTGATGTGAAAACTTCACTTAAAAAAATACTAAGCAAAAGAATTAGAAAAAATGCTGCACCACCAATAATTCCAAATTTCTTAAATTTTTTCTTTTTTTCTAAATCCGCATCAGATAATTTAATGATTTCAACTTTGGCTTCTTTGCTAAATTTTCCTAAGATACCAGGTTTTGGTTGCTGAATAACAGTGATTTCTGCATGTTTTTTATCAATACCTAAATCTTTCAAGCCTTTTTCAATTGCATCATTAACCGTTTCGCCACTATAAATCGCCATCTTCGTTACCCCCTATAGCATTCTAATATAGTGCAACACATGTTCCATTCTATTATACTATACGATTTTTGATTTCGAATGGTTATACAATTTTATTTTTTGAAAGTTAAAAATATTGATAACACCGCCTTTCCTTACTTTGACAGTTTATAAAAGAAAAAGCAGCAGTAAATGAGCCTACCCTCAAAAGTTCGACCTAAAAAATCTAATTTTTGGTGGTCAGCTCACAACAATACATCCACATAAGTTTTTATTTTGTCCAGAACGTTATGTTTTTTAGCAAGGTTAAGCAATTTAGGGACATTTTTGTCGGATCTTCGCATATATTTTACAATTGCTTGTACCCGCACATCTTCGTCCGCTTCATACCGCGCGTTAAACATGTCGCACAAGGTTCGTTCCATCGAATAGACGACAATATCGTTCCCATTGCTGCTTTTGACGGTCATTTGGTCCTCCTGCCAAACGGACCGATCCTTCCATAACACCGAAATAGGTTGCTCTTTAATTTTTTTCGAATGATAACCGCGCGGGAAAGTCATCGTATAACTAAAAGGCGTTACATCGGACAAGCCATGCAAATAAAGCGCTGTTTCATGGGAGTATACGCCTTTCGCAAACCGCTTTTGAAAAACATACATTTCATCCTCATAGTAAAGCGGCGATAAATAGATTCCCCCGCTGATCTTTTCAAACCCCTCTTTTTTCAAATAATTCAATGAGACCTGATTCGGAAAGCCATTCTCCCTCAACGTAGCCAGGAACACAACTCCGTGGTTTTTTTCTGCCTCGTGCGCCACGAGTTCCATTAATTTCTTTTGATTTCCCGTCATAGCACTCACCACTTTTTTGATTTTTATACATCAAATTATACGTAAATGTAGCGCAAAAGTCAAAAAGCAGAAGCCTCCCCAATTTGGGGCAGCTCCTGCTTTTTCGTGCTTTTGAACATTCTTCAGCTACGCACTTACTCTTTCATAAACCGGTTCGTATAATCCACATATTTCCTGTACAGGCTGTCCAAAGTCAGGTGGAGCGGAAGGAAAGATACGATTTCAGTATCCCCCTGCATGATGGGGGTACTCTGAAAGTACAGATTATACTTCCCTAAAGACGCTAAACTGTTATTGCTCAAGCTAGTAATCGAGACAATTGGAATGCCTTTTAGCTTCAAAATGCCCATTTCTTTTTCAACTTCGCGTATGTCCCCGCTCAACGAAACCACGATCAACAAGTCAGAAGGCCTTATGTCGCTTTTGGATGCCATTTCCAATTCCCTTTTGGCTTCCAATAGAATGGGATATTTTCCGACAGCAATCATGGACCGCAGAAAGTCAGCCAGCACATTCCGCTGCCCCCAGCCGGTCCCATAGCAAAAAATCCGCTTCGCTTCCTGCATTTGCTTTAGGATCGGTGTCAATTCAGTCTGTTCAAATATCTTTTTGGTTGTTTCGATGTCTTTGATTTGCATGCTGTACAGATCGTATTCCGGTCCGACGGCATGCTGTTTGGAAATATCCTTGCGAATACTGTATTTGAACTCACTGTATCCGCTGAACCCCAGCTTTTGCGTCAGGCGCAGGATTGAGGATTTGGATGTCAGCGTCTCTTTCGCCAATTCAATGATGGTCATCTCTTGGCAATTCGCCTTATTCTTGATGATATATTCAATAATGGCTTTTTCATTTTCGTTTAGTTCGTTGAAGTGCTCATTGATGATACTTTCTAATTCCACCCGTATCCCTCCGTAAACAAAGAGTCGCCTACCAAGAGCAACTCTCTTTGGTTTGCGACTCTATTGTATCATATGAATGGGTTGTTTCAGGAAGGAACTCCTAGTTTAAAGTAGGCCAGAAGTCCGTATTGACGGCAATGAAATCATCCAGAATATTTTTGGCCACGCGCGCATTCGGTACGATGCGGGAAACAGTCAGTGCTTGCCATAATTTTTGGTAGGAGCCTTCTTCCCAAGCTTCCACTACCAGTTTTTCTACAGCGACTTGCTGTTCCATCAAGCCTTTTTGGAAACGAGGAATTTCGCCTTGAACAAGTGGTTCAGGACCATTCGAACCTACGATGCACGGAATTTCCACCATCGCTGTCGGATCAAAGTTGGAGATCGCCCCATTATTCGGCACAATCAGCAGCATGCGCTCTTTCGTATTGTACGCAATCGCCCGAGCCAGGTCGACGATGTAAGAAGCGTGATCGTCCGTTTCCAGTTCGGAATTCACTGCTGTCCCAAGTTGCGCAATGCGGTTGCACTCCCCAAAGACCATTTTCTCACGGTGATCCATCACCTCATTTGCGCGTGTGTATTCAGGGTTGGCTTTTTCGACCTCGTCTTGTGGGAATAAGTAGTACTTCAAATAAGTATTCGGCAAGGTTTTTGGATCCAGTGGATAAACTTCTTTAGCTTTTCCGAATGTGTGCACCCAGCTTGCTTCCACTTCCTCGCTGCCCTTTCCTTCCAGCTCGGCAGGCGTGATATAGCCATGCTCTTTGACATGCTTTTGGATTGCAGGCATCAGGTCATTGCCGTCTTTATCACGGATATCTGTCCACCAGCCGAAGTGGTTCAATCCATAGTAGCGTATGGAAAGTTCTTTGCGGGATTTCATCCCGAGAATTTCCGCCATGCGGTGTTCGATACCTACAGGCATGTCGCATATGTTGATGATTTTGCTGTTTGGACGAAGTTTACGAGTCGCTTCGGCTACGATCGCTGCTGGATTGGAGTAGTTCAGCATCCATGCATCAGGAGAATATTGCTCCATGTAATCCACTAATTCCAATACGCCCCCAATCGAACGCATGCCGTATGCAATCCCGCCCGGTCCACAAGTCTCCTGACCGATGACACCATATTTCAAAGGAATTTTCTCATCTTTCTCACGCATCGCATATTTTCCGACACGGATATGGGCCATCACGAAATCGATATCCGTAAAAGCAGTCTCGGGATCAGTTGTTGCAACGAAAGTGATTTCAGGTGCCCGTTCTTTCAGGATGATTTCGCAGGCATCCGCGATTTGCTTTTGTCTCTCCGGATCATTGTCATAAAATTTGATTTGTCTGATCGGAAAAATCTCCAGATTCTCCAACAACATCATGATGATTCCTGGTGTGAATGTGCTGCCTCCGCCTGCGATAGCGATCGATTGTTTTTTTAATTCCATTTTTTATTCTCCCTTTCTATTGTTAATTTAGTTTTTTATGATGATAAATCTATTGGATATGTTGTTAGATTGGCTTTTGTGCAACCAACTGATCAAACGCTTCTCGGACTTGCGGAACATCCAGACCCACAATCACTTGGAACGCCTTTCCATTTCTGACGAGACCATGCGCGCCGCCTTCTTTGAATTCCGCATCAGGTGCCACCAATGCTTCATCCGCCACCGTAACACGCAATCTTGTCGCACAGTTGTTCACCTCGACAATGTTATCGACGCCGCCTAACGCTTCCATATAATGCGCAGCACTTACAGCATATGGATTGCCGGCCAACGCGCCAGCATTTTTCTTGGCTTGCTTTTCACGATACTCTTGTTTGCTGTACATCTTGACTTCTTCCGCATCTTCACGACCAGGTGTTTTCAAGTCATACTTCAGAATGGCGAATCGGAACACAAAGAAGTAGATGATACTGAAAGCAAAGCCGACCGCGAACAGCGTCAGAACTGATCCCATATGATTGATCGACATCGGAATGATGAACTGCGACAAGTTCGTAATCAAGCCGCCACCGATATCTCCAACAACTCCGAAAGCATAGACGGTTGCGCCTAACGTTGCTGCCAACAAAGAGTGAACCAAGAACAACTGCGGTGCTATGAAGAGGAACGTGAATTCGAACGGTTCCGTGATTCCGGAAAGAATGGCAGTCAGCGCTGTCGGAATCAACAAGGCCAATGTTTTCTTACGTTTCTCGGGACTTGCTGTCGCATAGAAAGCCGCCGCAATCCCCAGAGGTGCGAAAAGTTTGGAAACATTATGCAGCGCGAAACCACCAGCAGGGAACAGTTCTTTCAAAGGTTCAGTTGACTGTGCGATAGTATTCAGATTTTCCAACCAAGCAGCAGTCAAGCCACCTTCCACCACCGCTGGACCAAAGATGAACGGTTGATAAATGAAATGGTGCAGACCTGTCGGAATCAAAATCCTTTCGAGGAACACATACAACCAAACACCGAATGTCCCGGAACTTGCCATAAAGCCTTGTGCAGAACCAATGCCGCCTTGGATGATCGGCCAAATCCAAGCTGTCAGGAACGCCAGCGGCAGCATCAGGAAGAATCCGATGATCACAACCAGCGAAGAACCTTGGAAAATACCGATCCAATCTGGTAATTTCTTTTCAAAATAGCGATTGTGGATCCAGACAACGATTGCTGCAATCAAGATAGCGCCGATCAGATTGGTATCCAAAGTCTTAGTGCCGGCAATCATTTTCAGTCCACTGTTGCCGCCAACTTCTTGGGTGAAGTCAACATTGAAAGTTGGTCCCATCAACTGAAGAATTTTGCTCAAGAAGTTGTTGAATGTCGTATAGATAACGAACGACTCTAAAGCTGCCCGGGCATTTGCTTTTTGCGCCAATCCCATAGGTAAACCGATAACGAATAATAACTCAATCTGATTAAAAACTGTCCAACCACCGGACTCAACAACCGCCCAGAAGTTTTTCCATATCGTCCCTTCCGCTGCGATTCCACCAACCAACATTTCATTTTGGAACATGATCGAAAGCGACAAGATAATCCCTGCAAAAGCGAATAATAGTACTGGTGTAAACATGGCGCCGCCGAAACGCTGAAGTTTCTGCATCATCATTTTTCATCTCCTTTTGTTTTTTGAAATCCTTTTCATGGGACTACTATAGCACGGGCAGTAGCCCCCAACAATAACTTGAGGCGCTTTAGGGAAAGCGTTCTCATAACGGCATTTTTCCCATTTCCTGAGAAATTTCTCAAGGCGCTTGCCGAGGAAATACAAGCCGTGCCGCTGCGCATCAGCTTCATCATCTTGAATCCACCGCAAGCGGTCGAGACCTACGAGATCAAGTTCGACGGCAACAAACAGCCTTGCGTCTCCGGCCATTATGGGGTTGCGCTGACGTATTCCTGATCTAAACGATAAACAAACCTTTTCCGCCATTATGAATCACTTTGTTGCGAATGATCCACAACTAAAAAAGCACTCTAAAAGCCCGTTATAGACTTTTCGAGTACTTTTTCTTAAGCTTTTGTTATCCCAGTTATTTTCTCGAAAACAGAATGCATAGACTTGGCTTTTCCTTATGATTTTACCTGATGACTGTTCTTTATCATCTTCTTCGATATTTGTAAGTGCTACATCTTTGATTATAGTCGCATAATTGCCTTTCAATAGGATACCACCATCCTCAATGAATTTTACAGCGCACCTATTGCACTTACCAAATACAAATACAATTTCTGCACTGGATTTCGTATGATCCTCTCATGAAATCATGTGTTTTCAACTCTTACAAAAAAGAACCCCGATTTCATCAGGGCTCTGGCTATACAATTCAAAAACTGAATACAGACAACTTATAGATAATGTAACTTATTTTGAATTATTTTTTTTCACGTCGAAATGAGCCATTTGTGCCGAATTACCCAATTCCTCTTCTATTCGTAAAAATTGGTTATATTTTTCGACTCGCTCAGAACGCGCGATTGATCCGGTTTTAATTTGTCCTGCATTCATAGCTACAGCGAAGTCAGCAATAAATGTATCGCCTGTTTCACCTGACCTATGAGAAATCATGGTTGTATAATTGTTTTTTCTAGCCATTTTAATAGCTGCAATCGATTCAGAAACTGTTCCAATTTGGTTTAATTTAATTAAGATAGAATTAGCTATCCCTTTATCAATTCCTTCTTGGAAAATTTCTGGGTTCGTTACAAAAATATCGTCTCCGATCAATTGCACGCGGTCACCCAATACCTCTGTCAACTTTTTAAATCCATCCCAATCATGTTCAGATAAACCATCTTCAATGGAAATGATTGGGTATTTCTCTACAATATCTTGGTAATAACTGATCATCTGATCTGAAGTCATCGTTTTCCCTTCAAAATGATAGACGCCGTCGGAACTGAATTCACTGGCTGCAGGGTCCATAGCAATCGCTATGTCTTTACCAGGTTCATACCCGGCTGCTTTGATAGCTTCAACCAAGAAACCAAGAGCCTCCTCAGTGGATTTTAAGCGAGGGGCAAAACCACCTTCATCGCCTACCGCTGTCTCCAACCCTTTATCTTTCAACATTTTTTTCAGAGTGTGGTAAGTGTCCGCTACCATCTCTAACCCTTTTCTAAAGCTGGAAGTCCCAATAGGAGTAATTAAAAATTCTTGTACGTCTATACCCGAGTCAGCGTGTTTGCCGCCATTGATAACATTAAAAAATGGCAAGGGCAATTCTAAATCAACACCGCCCAAATAGCGATAAAGAGGAATATTTAATGAGTTAGCTGCCGCTCTGGCAACGGCCATGGATACACCCAGTATGGCATTAGCACCTAAACGTCCTTTATTAGGTGTCCCATCTGCTTCAATCATTAATGCGTCCACGAGTGCTTGATCAAAAGGGGATTGGTTTACTAATAAGCTGTTGATTTCAGTATTTACATTATTCACTGCAGTTGAAACCCCGAGACCTTTTAAACGTTTGCCTCCATCTCTTAACTCAACCGCCTCTTTATCTCCAGTAGATGCACCTGAAGGCACGGAAGCTCGTCCCCATGAACCATCCGTTAAATGAACGTCCACTTCAACGGTGGGGTTGCCGCGTGAATCGAATACTTCCCTTGCTTTGATAAACTGAATTTTCGCTGCCAAAATTTTCTCCTCCTTTATGATTAGACAATAAAAAATGACACCCACTTAAATAAAGGCGGTTTTGCGCCTTTATTTAAGTAGGTGTCATTAATCATAGTTATTATGATAGTTAAAGGCGAACACCATCGCCGACTTTCTATTTTCGTTAAGTATAGCAATTAAAAAATAATAAATCAATTATTATAATGGTTGCGCTTACTAATCCATTCTATTTACAAAATTGCTCAACAAAGTTGGAATTGCATAGAGAAGAGGCCGTCATTGAAATGCCGATAAGCTACATGCATTGTTAAGCGGTTTTGCCCTTATTTCCCGCAGCACTTTTTGTACTTTTTGCCGCTCCCGCAAGGACAAGGGTCATTGCGGCCGATTTTTGGTTCGTTGACGACGGGTGTCCCCTTCGACTTTGGCATGAAGCCCGCGTCGTTGTTCATCAGCTGCTCAAAATAGTTCTCTTTGACAGGACCTCGGTTATATTTGAAATAGGCCCAACCCATCAATTCATCGATCGTATCATCGATTTTTTGCAAGTGTATGTTCCTCTTGGCCCTAGCCAGAACTGACACCTCGCCTTCCCGCATGGAATGATCCACGGATTCCATGCCGATCATGAAATAATCCACCTTATCATTTTCATAGGCTGCTTTGATTTCATCATACACCTCGCCCGGATAAATATCCGTACAGAGATTTATCAGCAACGTGACAATGGTCATGTTGTCGATTGTGGGGAGCAGTTCTTTGTAATAAGCCATAAGCTCCTTCCGTTCGAGCTCTCCGTGCAATGTCAAAATAGCCAATGCGATCAGAGCTTCGACTCTGACATACTTATCAGCATCCTCATTCTCAGCCAGCTGCTTTAGGGGTGCCACATCATCGCCACAAATGGATGCCATTATCCTTCCGGCATAATCCGTCACCGCATCCCCAAACAACTTGTCTGCCAGTCCATTCGGCAGACTGAACAGCTCCAGAACGATAGGATAAGCTTCTTTAGCTCTGAACTGAACCAACAGAAAAACCGCATATATATGCCCAAAATAATCAAAATCGTTGCTGTATTTTTCTGCGTTATCCCTTACCTCTTTTAGAAGAGCCAGCAACAAAGGAATCGCCTCTTCTTTTCTGGCAATGATTTCCGTCAACTCTGCTTCGGGGAAAATCCTGGCGGGATCGCATTTGATGCGCTCAATCAGTTCAGCCATCGTCTCTTCGGAAGGGTCGAAAGTGGCTGGATTCTGTTTCCTTTTGCCTTCGATACTGGCTAATCGCTTGCCGAAATCCGCTTCATCGAAAGCTTCTCCCGTTGCCAAACTCGCGGTTATCCTGTCCAACAGAACTTCAGCGATGCTTTCTTTCGCCTCTTGCGGGCTGCAGCCTGAAGCAATCAGCCGTTCAAAAGTATCCTTTGTGCATTTTGGTTCGTTCATGCTCAATTGATTATCCACTGCTTCCAACATGGTTACTTTCAATTCTCTGCTTACCATCACTAACACCTCACCAATGATATAGGTTTTTAGCACTGCACTTTATGTACCTCTAGTTTACCATATCTGCACTTCGCGGGGCACTTCTGGGCGGAAAGTAACAGATAATAAACTGTCACCTCCGGCTTCTTCGGCTTCGCCGGAGTTCGGCTGCCTGAAAATCATTCTTCTCCGGCCAACATTCGCTTGCCGATGATGATCGGTCGGCGCGTCGCTCAACTCCGGGCAGCACGTCTCTGGCCGTAGCTGGCGGTCACCACGGTGGCGCGTTGATTGAAAAGATGAATAACTCTAAAGTATTCATCTTTTCGAGCCCGAATCTTTGCTTAAACATGAATAACTATGAATTATCCATGTTTTTCGCACGACAAACTCGCCCCAGTCCAAAAAAAGCAGGAGCCGCCCAACTTTTCGGGGCAGCTCCTACTTTTTGCATAGATAGACGTTCGATTTATCATAGGGTACTCCGAAGCCGATTGCCTACGCGCACCTATTTGTCCTCATTTATAGGTCGGCAGGTAATCGCCATGGGCAGCGATCAGTTCGTCAACCATCGCTTTGATTTCGGAAATGGACAGTTCTGAACTCGCATGCGGGTCCATCAAGGCCGCTTGATAGATTTTGTCTTTTTCGAGTGTCATTGCGGCTTCAACAGTCAGTTCCTGGACATTGATGTTCGTCCGGTTCAATGCGGCCAGTTGCGTAGGCAGGTCGCCCACATAGGTAGGTTGAACGCCATTCTTGTCCACCAAACACGGAACTTCCACACAGCAATTTTCCGGCAAGTTCGTGATCAGACCTTTATTCAAAACATTCCCGGCAATCATAGCTGGGGTTCCGGTTGTAATCGCATCCATAATATAAGAGGCATATTCGCGGCTTCTCGTGTGTTCCAGTGAACCGTTGTTGACGATTTCTTCTCTTTGAGTTTCCCAACCTGCAATTTGATCAACGCATCTTCTCAAGTACTCATCGATCGGGATCTGCAATTGGTCAATCAGCTCCGGATAATTTTTCTTGATGAAGTATGGATGGTACTCTGCGTTGTGCTCGCTGGATTCCGTGATATAGTAGCCGAAATGTTTCATCAATTCAAAACGCACAGAATCCTTATGGGGATCAGCGATTTTTGAAGCCAGACTGCGGATTTCAGGGTAGAAATCTTTTCCGTTCCGGTTGATTTCCAGCAGCCAGGCCATATGGTTGATGCCGGCGATTTTCCATTGGAATTCATCCAGATTGTACTGATCTTTTATCCCCAGATGTTCGAACAGTTCCGGTACACAGACTTGGACACTGTGGCACAAGCCGACCGTTTTGATCTTCGTCGCTTTCAGCATGCCCATCGTCAAAATCGCCATCGGATTGGTGTAGTTCAGTAGCCATGCATCCGGACAAACTTCTTCCATTTCTTTCGCAAACTCAAACATCACAGGAAGTGTGCGCAATCCTCTGAAAATACCGCCGATTCCGGTAGTGTCCCCGATCGTCTGCTGCAAGCCGTATTTTTTCGGGATCTCAAAATCAATCACCGTGCTCGGTTTGTATCCGCCCACTTGAATCGCATTGATGACAAAATTCGCGCCCTTCAGAGCTTCTTTTCTGTCGCTGAAAGACTTTATTTTCGCGCGGTTTTGGTTCGAGTTTTTGTTGATTGTCTGAAGCATCAGTTCGGATTCTTTTAATCTTTTTTCATCAATATCGTATAATGCGATTTCTGCATCCTGGAGACTCGGCGTCAGCATCGCATCCCCCAAAACATTTTTTGCGAAGATTGTGCTCCCTGCACCGATAAAACAAATTTTGACCATGTCCATGCTCCTTTTCTATTTGATGTCTCCAGTATAGTTGATTCTTACTGAATAAGAAGGGCATGATTTTAGCTGCAGGGTACAATTTTCTAGGTCTTATTTTTCAAGCTTATACCGGGTCGGAGAACTGTGGAACTGGCTTTTGAAGGCCCGTGAAAAGGAGTGCCGGTTTTGATACCCTACCGCGCTCGCTATTTCCTCCACTGATAGTTCCGTCGTTTTCAGCAACTGGCTAGCTTTATTCATCCGGTACAGGTTCACATATTTGAGAGCGGTCAAGCCCAACTCCTCTTTGATCACCTGGCTGAAATAGGACGGGTGCAGGTACATCGATTTTGCGATTTCTTCGATCGTCAAACCCTCGCGGTAATAATTATTTTCCACGTACAACAAAAAGGCTTCGCTGTATTTTTTCGTTCGGCTGACACGGACACCCATTTCCATATTTTCATTGTGGATTCTGAAAAACGAGAAAATGTCATAGAAAAAGGCCTGATTTACTAGTTTTTTGGAATCATCAAAAAAATCGGATTGCATAAAGCGCTCGAATTTCCTCTGCAGCTCATCTTTCGCGTCGACCTTGCCGATATAATCCTTCGCCCCGATTCCGTTCGTATGCAGGATATCCTCCACCTTACTGCCCGAAAAGCCTATCCAATAGTATTCCCAAGGATTTTCAGCATCCGCTTCGTAATCGACCAGTTCATTCGGACGGATCAGGAAAAAATCTCCCGCTCCCAAGTCATGTGTTGTATCGTTCACGATGTATCTTCCTTTTCCGCTGATCACAAAGTGCACGATATAGTTGTCCCGTAACCAAGGGCCAAATCGATGCCCGCTCTTGCATTTCTCGTATCCTACATTGAAAAAGAAGAAATCCGAGAAATAATATTCTTTGAAATATAGATCCTTTAAGTGTTTTTCATCCATAGCGCGACCTCTGTTGTCTGTTTATTTATCGTGATTGTCGTATAGATAGATTCTAGCACAACATCTATTATTGGCGAAAAGATGGATAACTGTGGATTATCCATCTTTTTCGTACACACGATTGCCAACACCACCTAGAAAAGCCGAAAAAGCGCCCCCGCAAGGGCGCCTTTTCGGCTTTTTCATTGAAACATTCTTATCCTTTAACAGATCCGGATGTCACGCCTTCCACGTAGAAGCGTTGCATGAAGATGAACAGGATCGTGATTGGGATGGCGATGAGCACGCAGCCGGCGGTGAACGCCATGAACAGCGAGTTGGCGGTCGTGCGGGTCATCATTGTGAACAGGCCGATCGCAATCGTGTAGTTCGGGATGTTGTCGCCCATGATGATTTTGGCGAAGATGAAGTCCATCCATGGTCCCATGAAAGCCAGCAAGGACGTGTACACGATGATCGGTTTGGACAACGGCAGCGTGATTTTTGTGAAAATCTGCCACTTGTTGGCGCCGTCGATCATGGCCGATTCGTCGAGCGCCATCGGAATTGTGTCAAAGAATCCTTTGGCGATGTAGAAGCCCAGCGCGGAACCCGCGGAATAGACCAGAATCAAAGCAAGCAGGCTTTCGGTCAGGTTCAGGGCTTTCAGGATGTAGTAGACGGCAATCATGCTCATGAAGCCGGGGAACATGTTCAGCACCAAAGCGACTTTCAGGAACGGTTTCCGCATCTTGAAGCGTAGGCGCGACAGGGCGTACGCCATGGCGATCGTGATGAGGGTCGACAGGATGCAGCTGATTACGGAAACGAACAGCGTGTTCAGGAACCATCGCACAAACGGATAGTTCCCGGATGTGTTCAGCAGCAGAATCTTATAGTTTTCCAAAGTGAACGATTTCGGGATGATGTACGGGACGAACGCGCCGCCCTCTGCCCGGAAGCTGGTCAGAACGATCCAAACGATCGGGAACAGCCAAATGACCGACAGGACAGCCAGGATGGCGTAGACCGCAGCCAGCGAATACCGCCGCTGCGCTTTGTATCCTGTTGTTTTCTTTGCTTTTGCCATTTTTTAGCCCTCCTTGAATGAATTCGTTCTTGTGTAAGCAAGCAGACTGAATGCTGCGGACAGGATGAAGATCAGGATACCGATGACGGATGCCAAATTATAGTCCATTGTATTGACGGTCAAATTATACAGCCACGTGACGAGCAAATCCGTCGAACCCGCGCCATAGAAGTCGGAGTTCGAAGGTCCACCGCCGGTCAACAGGAAAATGACGTTGAAGTTGTTGATGTTTCCAATGAACTGTTGGATCAGCGCCGGCATCATCACGAACAGGATTTGCGGGAACGTGATGTTGCGGAAAATCTGTAGCTTATTCGCGCCATCGATCCGAGCAGCCTCGATCTGATCGGTCGGCAGGTTTTGGATGATCCCCGTCGAAACCAGCATCGTGGCCGGAATCCCAATCCACATGTTGACGACGATGACGGTAATTTTTGCCCAGATCGGATCCGTCAAAAACGGAATGGCGGAATCAATCAGACCCAGGCTCAGCAGCGTTGCATTGATGGGACCCGCGCCATTCAAGAGATTGCGCATGACCAACAGCGAGATGAACTGCGGCACGGCCATCGTGATGACGAAAATCGTGCGCCAAACACCCTTGAATTTCAGGCCTTTGGTGTTGATCAAAAGCGCCAGTAGGATGCCGAAGAAAAAGCAAGTGACAGTCGCCAGCGTAGCCCAAATCAGCGTCCAGCCCAAGACCGGGAAGAAGGTGTCTGCCATATTCCCGGAAATGACGTTACCGAAGTTCACAAAGCCGACCCAGGTAAAGAGGTTTTTCGGTGGCAGGTGCGTATGGTCATAGTTTGTGAAGGCGATCGAGATCATGTAGAGCAACGGCAGAATCGTGAATAGCAGCACGCCCAATAAAGGAATGGTCATCAAAGTGGCATGGAACCGTTCGTTCAGCAGGCTGCCCAGATCATCCATCGTGCTCGGGATCTTTTTGCCCGCTTGCTTCAGTTCATGGATATGCCGCGCGCTTTTGAGATTGATGACGTACAAGCCGACGAGGACCACACAGATTACAATGGCAGCAATGCCGAATAATAGCAGTAACATCGAGTTGTCGCCCTCTTGCAGCACTTCAATCCCTAGGCGTTCGTCAAAAACGAGCCCTTGCTCCCGGGTGCCCAACGTCGCCAACATGGCCAGCGCCCGCAGTCCGTTGCGAATCAGCCAATAGAAGAAGGCGATCTGCGATAACAGGAAAATCAAACCTTTTAAGTATTGTTTATTGGCAAGATTGGCGGCCCCCATGACAACAAAGGAAAGTTTTGTTGCGATGTCCCCTTCTTTGAACAATTCCCGAAAGGTCATCTGCTGGCCGTAACTTTTTTTCTTGAACATGGCTTCCCCACTCACTTTCTTGATTTAAATAAGAGGGACGAAAGATGCGTAATCTTTCGCCCTCCCTTTTAGCTTAAAAAATATTTCATGCGCCTAAAATAGATGTCCAGCTACACGGGTTAGCCCTTCGGAATTTAGATAAATTGTACCTATTGCGCTCTGCGATGCTCAGTCGGCACAATTTCCTAAAATTCTTTCAGGGCTGAACGAACCCGTTCCGCTTTTCCTCTTTTTATTCTTCAGATTCAGTGACTTTGGATGTGTCTTCTACGAGTTTGTCCAATTTGTTCATGTACTCGTCTGCGGTGATGTTGCCTTTGTATGCATCGTTGATGATGGCATCCATCGCTGGCCAGAAGGACACGATTTCCGGAACTTTAGGCATGACGACCGAGTGAGTCGGTTGGGACATTTCCATTACGGCTTTTGCCACGACATCTTCCTGCACTTCCGCATTTTCCTGAAGGGCTTTGTTTGATGGAATGACGCCCATTTCCTGGAATTCAGTCATCTGCGAAGTTTCGTTGGTCAGGTAGTTCGCCAAAGCCATGGAAGCTAAAGGTGCTTCTGTCTGTTGGTTTACAGCAAATAATTTGACGCCCAAGAAAGCTTTCATCTGGACTTCGCCACTGCCGAAATCGACTGTCGGATAAGCCGCAACGCCCATGTTGTCGCCCAAGGCTTCGATCACATCGTTTTTCGACCAAGGACCGGAAAGGAAGGCATCGGAAACGCCCGCTTCCAAGTTGGCCAAAGCTTCTGCGCCGGATTGGATCACGCCTGGATTGTTCTTTTGGGCTGCGATCCATGCAAGCACTTCAGCACCTTTTTCGTCATTGAAATTGGTTCCGCTTGGATCTTCGCCAGTTTCGCCGTACAAGTATAGACCGTTACTCATGAACAGCGGTCCGAAGATATAGTTGGCTCCTGCTTCAGCAAAGTTTGTGCCGATTTTGCCTTTTTCAGTCAATGTCGTCCAGCTCTTCACATCGTCTTCAGTCAGTTTCGCTTTATTATAGTAGAGGACTTGCGATTCGACGCCGTATGGATAGCCGTAAAGCTGATCGTTCCAGGTTACGCCTTCGACAGCCGATTCCACGTTATTTGCTTTTACTTCATCTGCATATTTTGTGTTCGGATATAACAGACCTGCTTCAGCCATTTGACCGACTTGGTCGTGCGGCATCATGAAAACGTCAGCCGCTGCTTTTGGATCTTTCGAGACATCTTTCTTTGCATCAGCTGAGCTTCCTGCTGCCACTTCAACCGTAACTTCAGGAAATTCTTTTTCAAACTCTGCTACAATCCCTTTGAAGACTTCCACGTGATCTGTGTCCACCCACAATTTGACGTCGCCTTCCACAACGACTTCTCCGGATGTGTTTTCAGCTGAGCCTGTATCGCTTGTATCAGCTGTGCCGCCGCATGCGCCCAAGATTAAAGCAGATGCTCCCAAGATTAAACCGCTTCCAAAATACTTTTTCCAATTCGTTTTCACTTACTTGTCCCCCTTGAAATGAATTTCCTTTACAAGTTTGATTATGCAACCGATTGCTTTAATAGTCAAGCTTTTTTTCTCAAAAAAAGAATACGTTTTATTCCGACGAGCTGCCCGATTGCTTGTAAAAAGCTTGTTTATATAGGATTACCAAGGTTTTTCGATCATCCGAAGGTCAACGGACCGCATTTCCCTCTCTAAAAATAAAATGCAACCGATTGCTAAAAGTTCTTGCAACCGATTAGGCATTGTGCCACAATGTGGGAAAACAAAGAATAAAAGGAGCCGATTTTATATGAACACTTCCGCACTTTACCATCGCCCTGAGAGCGAATTCGCCTATCTGTATGACCATGAAACGATGCACGTCCGGCTGCGGACTGCCCGCGGAGACGTAAGGGAGATGGCCTTACTATACGGAGACCCTTATTTCCTGGACAAAGAAGAATGGTTCCGCAAACCGCTGCAGATGATCAAAACCCTTTCCACCGATCTGTACGATTATTGGTTCGTGGAAGTGAAGGCTCCCTTGAAGCGTTTGGCCTATGCATTCGCCTTGAAGGGCTTTGACGGCATCTCGGTCTTTTACGGCGATCACGGCGTTTATCCATTAGAGGAAGAATATTTGCGGATGCCGAACAATTATTTCCGGATGCCTTTCTTCCATGAAGTCGATCGCTTCAATACGCCGGAATGGGTCAAGGAAACCGTCTGGTATCAGATTTTCCCGGAGCGCTTTGCCAACGGGGATTCTAGTAATGATCCGGAAGGCACATTGGCTTGGGGATCGGCAGACCCCAGTCGGGAGAACTTCTTCGGGGGCGACCTGCAGGGGGTCATCGACAAGCTTGATTATCTGGAGGACCTGGGCATAAACGGCATCTATTTCTGTCCGATTTTTGAAGCGGCTTCCAACCACAAATACGACACAATCGATTACCTGAAGATCGATCCGGCCTTCGGTGACGCCGAAACATTCAGAAAACTCGTGGACGAATGCCACAAGCGCGGCATGAAAGTCATGCTGGATGCCGTCTTCAACCATATCGGCGATTCCTCGCCGCAATGGCAGGACGTCCTTAAAAATGGGGAAGATTCACAATACGTCGACTGGTTCCACATCAATGAGTTTCCGGCTTCCTACAAACGCGGCGAAAATTTTGAAGATGCCTACGACATCACCTACGATGTCTTTGCCGCCAATCCACACATGCCGAAACTGAACACGGCCAATCCGGAAGTGCAGGATTATCTGCTGAACATCGCCCGTTATTGGATCGAAGCCTTCGATATCGATGCATGGCGCCTGGATGTCGCGAACGAAGTCGACCACGCGTTTTGGAAAAAATTCCGGATCGTCTGCGATGAAGCAAAAAAAGATTTCTATATTCTTGGTGAAATTTGGCATTCCTCCCAAAACTGGCTGCAGGGCGATGAATTCCATGCCGTCATGAACTACGCCTTTACCGATGCGATCATGGGCTACTTCGTGAAGAATGAACTATCCTTGAGTAAAATGGTGTCGGAAATGAACAACCAATTGATGCTCTACCGTGATCAGACGAACCAGATGCAGTTCAACATTTTGGATTCCCATGATACGCCGCGCCTGTTGACGGAGGCCAATGAGGACAAGGACATCATGAAACAAGCCCTGGCCTTCACCTATATCCAGCCCGGCGTGCCTTGTCTATACTACGGGGACGAAATCGGCCTGACCGGCGGGATGGACCCGGATTGCCGTAAGTGCATGGTCTGGGAAGAAGACAAGCAGGACCGCGATCTGCATCGGTTCACGAAAGAATTGATCGGTTTCCGCAAGGAGCAGCAGAAGATCCTATCGGAAGGCAGCGTTTATTGGCGTCAAGTTTCCGAAGAATCGGGCGTCATCATTTTGGAGCGCATGCTGGGCGGCGAAGTTATCCGTGGCGCCTTCAATACCGGGGAACACTCCGCACGGGTCGAACTGATCGGAAAGGCCTTGTTTGCGAATCTGGCGGACGTGTCGGACGGCTCGGTCGAATTGGCGCGCAAAGGTTTTGTATTGATGAAAGAATAACCCTGCATATTGAGGACAACAAACAAGAGATGAGGTTGCAGCATGGAAAAACATTGGTGGCAAGAGGTCGTCGTTTATCAGATCTATCCGCGGAGTTTCAAGGACAGCAACGGCGATGGCATCGGCGATATCGCCGGCATGACCGAAAAATTGGACTATCTGGAAAAATTGGGAATCGGCGCCATTTGGCTTTCGCCCGTCTACCAGTCGCCGAACGATGACAACGGGTATGACATTTCAGACTACGAAGCCATTCTCGACGAGTTCGGCACGATGGCGGAGATGGAGCATTTCATCGCGGAAGCCGACAAGCGCAACATCAAAGTAGTGATGGATCTGGTGGTCAACCATACTTCGGATGAGCACGCTTGGTTTGTTGAAGCCAAGAAAGGCAAAAATAATCCTTATCGCGACTATTATGTTTGGGCGGACCCTGCCGAAGATGGTGGCGTGCCAAACGGATTGGGATCGGCCTTCTCAGGACCGGCCTGGGAATGGGATGCGGCGAGCGGTCAATATTACCTGCATCTTTTCAGCAAAAAACAGCCTGACCTGAACTGGCAGAACCCGAAGATGCGCCAGGAAATCTACACGATGATGAACCACTGGATCGAAAAAGGGATCGGCGGCTTCCGCATGGACGTCATCGACCTGATCGGCAAGATTCCCGAAAAAGGAATCACCGGAAACGGCCCGCAGCTGCATGAATTCCTGCAGGAAATGCATGGGGAAACATTCGGTGCACACGACCTGCTGACCGTAGGCGAAACCTGGGGAGCGACCCCGGAAATCGCCAAACTGTATTCCGCCCCGGAACGCAACGAGCTGTCGATGGTTTTCCAATTCGAGCACATCGGCCTGGATCAGAAACCGGACGGCGAGAAATGGGATCTGCAGCCGATGCAAGTCGCTGAACTGAAACGGATTCTGGCGAAATGGCAGACGGAACTCGGGCACGACGGATGGAATTCCCTGTTCTGGAACAACCACGATTTGCCGCGGATGCTCTCGCGTTGGGGCAACGACCAGGAATACCGTTCCGAAAGCGCCAAAATGCTGGCGATCCTGCTGCATCTGATGAAGGGTACCCCTTATATCTATCAAGGCGAAGAAATCGGCATGATCAATACGCCGATCACTGACATTGCGGAAGCACGGGACATCGAAACAATCAATATGTACCGCGAGCGCCTGGCAAAAGGCTATTCCGAAGCGGACATCCTAGCCTCAATCAACGCGAAAGGCCGCGACAATGCCCGTCGTCCAATGCAGTGGGATGCTTCGCTGCACGGCGGATTTACGACCGGCACGCCTTGGATCGGCGTAAATGGAAATTATCCGGCCATCAATGCGGAAGCTGCGCTGGCCAATCCGGATTCGATCTTTTATACCTATCAAAAACTGATCCGCCTGCGCAAAGAAAACCCAATCGTGGTTTGGGGCGATTTCGAGCTGGTGGATACCATCGACGAGGTCATCAGCTATTACCGGGAATACGAAGGTGAACGTTGGTTGGTCGTGTCCAACTTCTCCGATGAAACGCAGCCTTTCTCGGTCGAGGATGAGCTGGCCGAAGTGATCATCCATAATTATGAAATGCCGCTTAACGCTCTGAAGGATCTGCAGCTGCAGCCTTGGCAAGCCTTTGTGGTCAAGGTGACCGCATGAAAAACTGGTGGAAAAATGCGGTAGGCTACCAGATTTATCCGCGGAGTTTCCGCGACGCCAACCACGACGGCATCGGCGATCTGCAGGGAATCATCGAAAAACTACCTTATCTGCAGTCTTTGGGTGTGGATTTCATCTGGCTCAACCCTGTCTACGCCTCGCCGAATGTCGACAACGGCTACGACATTTCCGATTACCAGGACATTCATCCCGACTTCGGGACGCTGGCCGATTTCGCAGAACTGTTGGAAAAAGCCCATGCGGCAGGCATCAAACTCATCATGGATCTGGTCGTGAACCATACGAGCGATCAGCATCCTTGGTTCCTGGAAGCGAAAAAAGGCCGTGAGAACCCTTATCGGGATTACTATTTGTGGGCGGATGCCACCGAAAACAAGATGCCGAACGCTTGGCAAAGTTTCTTCGGCGGCTCGACCTGGACTTACGACGCGAACTCGGGCCAAGCCTATTTTCATGTCTTCGCGCCGGAACAACCGGACCTGAATTGGAAAAACCCGCAAGTGCGGGAAGAAATCTACCGGATGATCCGCTGGTGGTTGGACTTGGGGATCGACGGCTTCCGACTGGATGCGATCAGCCATATCCAAAAAGAACCGTGGGATTTCAAAATCAGCGACAACCCTTGGGCGCCTTTTATGAATGTCGCGGGGATCGAAGTCTATATGCAGGAGCTGAAGGATATTTTTGCGGCCTACCCGATCATGACGGTCGGGGAAGCGAGCGGTGTTTCCAGCAAAAAAGCGGTGCATTGGACCAAAGAAGACGGCTATCTGAACATGATCTTCGAGCTGGAGCATAATGTTCGCGAAGGCCAACCGGGTGCGGAACGGCTCAATCTGTTGGGGTTCAAAAAGGTGCTTTCGCGTTGGCAAAAGGATTTGGGCTCGAACGGTTGGAACGCCCTGTACGTGGAGAATCATGACAATCCACGCATCGCCTCAATTCTGGGGGATGAGTCGCCTAAATCCGCCAAAGCGATTGCAACGATGTACATGCTGCTGAAAGGCACGCCCTTCATCTATCAAGGCCAGGAAATCGGCATGACCAACTTCGCCTTCGAGTCGATGGAGCAAGTCGATGCCCAGGATTCGCACAATCTCTACCGTCTCTTGTTGGACAGCGGCGCCTCGCCGGAAGAAGCGCTGCGCAACGTCACCCACTGGACCCGCGACCATTCGCGCACGCCGCTGCAGTGGGAAGGCGGGATGTTCGGCGGTTTCTCCGAGCTGCTGCCCTGGATGGCCGTCAATGCCAACACCGCGCAGGTGAACATTTTTGATCAGGAAAAGGACGAGCAATCGGTCTTGAACCATTACAAGCACCTGATCCGGTTACGGAAAGCGCAGCCCTTCTTTGCCGACAGCGCCTTCGAACTGATCCTGAAAAACCATCCGCAGGTCTTTGCCTATCTGCGTAAATCGGAGACGAAACAGGTGCTTGTGCTCACGAACATAAGCCGCAACCCCTGCCAAATCGACCTGCCGACGCGGGTCGCCAACAAAAACTGGCGGATGCTGTCGACGAATGCGGACCAGGCGACTGTGGAAAAACGGATCTGGATGCAGCCGTACGATGCTTGGGTGTTTGAGGAAATCGGCTGAGTGGTTGCCCGTGCAGTGGCTATGGAGTGCCTGCCGGTGACCAGAGTTGAGCGGCCCGGAATCGGGGGACCCTGCTCCGGTGAGGCTCCGCCAACCGGAGGATGACGGTAACTTTCGCTCTCTCCTCCTGCGAGCCCGGCCTCATCGGAGCACAAGATTTTTATGTGGGCCGATCTCCGGCGAAGCCTCCGTTCGCCGGAGGAGAACGACCGCATACTGCATACCGCATACCGTAAAAACACAAACAGCGAATGGTCGCCCGGTCAGGGGCGGTCCATCCGCTGTTGTTTTGCTCTAGTAGCCCAAACGGTTCAATTCCATCTCCAGGCTGGCTGGCACAATCTGTCCGGTTTCTTCGAATTTGGCGAGCTGCGCTTCCATCTTATCGACCTGTTCCTGCGCGGCTGCGATGATTTCCTCGGCATGCTCCAAAGGAATCACGACGACCCCGTTGCGGTCCCCGACGATGATATCGCCCGGGCGCACGGACACGCCGCCGCAGGAAATCGGCACATTGACTTCCCCTTTCGCGCCCCTTGTGCTCCGTCCGCAGGTGTTCGCCCGCGCGTAGATCGGGAAGCCGATCGCTTCGTTCTCTTCGATATCGCGGAAAGCACCGTCGATTACGACACCGGCAAGGCCGATCGCTTTGGCGACGCGGCTGCGGTTATCGCCCCAGACGCCGTTGTTGCAGCTGCCTTTTGCATCGATGACAATGATGTCGCCCGGTTGCGCTGCCTCAAGGGCTTTCGGCACGATCAGGCTGTCGCCGAGCATCAGCTGCAGGGTGACGGCCGGTCCGATGATTTTTTGCGTGGTCACCATCGGCTTGATCTGGTAGTCCATCGCCCGGAAAACATCCATCCCGTCGCATAGCTCCGGCACGGTGAATTTGTTCAGTCTTTCCAGCAGTTCGGGTGTCGGCCTCGGAATTTCTGTGATGATCCTGAAACCCATTCTTTGGTTGTTCTCGCTCATGGTCACGCCTCCATTTTTCATTTTGTCAATAAATCAAATTATTTACTCAACTATATCAGATTAAGCGTCTTTTTGTATATTTGTACCATTCTACCATTCTACCATTCTACCATTCTACCACTTTAACATTATGGGGGAGACGAACGGGTGAACATACTTGTTCTGTACCATTTTGATGGAGAAATGTTTGTACATCGAGATAGCATTTAGGTATGATAGTGTTGGGACACGAAGAAGAGGAGGCTGGGTTTTATGAGCGGTTTTTTGAATGAAATACCACAAAACTATTTAGATGATATGTTAGTGCGTCTTGCCCACCACTCAGCAGGAATAGAAGGAAATACGATTTCGTTACCGGCGACAGTCTCGATTATTTTAAATGGTACTCTCCCAATCAGTAGCGGGGCGACTGTGCGCGAATTTTATGAAATCGAAAACCATAAACAAGCCTTTTCCAACATGCTGGATCATTTGGAGAGTAACGATACGCTCTCAGTATCCATCATCAAGGAGCTTCATGCCGATTTAACCGATCGGCTTCAATATGATAAAGGACAATTCAAAAAGAACGAAAACCAGATGATAGGGGCAGAATTTCAAACTGCTTCACCAGGAGAAACGCCATTTCTGGTCCAACAGTTAGTGGATAATCTGGAATATAGGCTGGAAAATGCAGCGATTGACGAAATAAAATTAGAGGGAATTTTAGATACACATATTCAATTTGAGCGGATCCACCCATTCTCAGATGGTAACGGACGCACAGGACGTATGCTGATGAACTACTCGTTGCTGCAAGAGGGGTTCCCACCTCTGATTATCGAAAAAGAAGCAACGGCAATTTATATTGAATTGCTGGCAAGGCAAGATTTAGGTGGGTTTATGTCTTTTGCCAAGGAAATATTAGCAAAAGAGAAGAAGCGCATGAAAGCATTTCAAAACATGGATCAAGACCAAATCAAACTTGTTGAGTAACACGAGCGTGCGCCAACACTGCAAAAGAGAAGAAGGATGCCCGATTCGATCAGGCATCCTTCTTCTCTTTTTTCTGATCAGAACGCCCTCCTCCGGCTAACTGAGGTTACGCCGGAGGACGGTTCACACATCAGATCTGTGCTCCGATGAGGACAGGTTCGCAGGAGGAGAGCGCGGAAAATACCGACGTTCTCCGGTGGCGGAACCCTTACCGGAGAAACGCACCAATCTTGCTGTTCAGCTCCGGTTAGCAGCGTACGTTTTAGACAAGCACTTCTTCTTTTTTTACAGCATTCATGACGCTGGCGGCTACGATGTCGGCCACGCCCGGGGTGAAGACGTCAGGCATGATGTAGTCGACGTTCAGTTCCTCATCGCTGACGATGCTGGCGATGCCGCGTGCGGCCGCCAACTGCATTTCGATGGTGATGTCTTTGGCGCGCTCATCCAATGCGCCGCGGAAGATCCCAGGGAAGGCGAGTACGTTGTTGATTTGGTTCGGGAAGTCGCTGCGGCCGGTGCCGACGATGTAGGCGCCGCCGGCTTTGGCTTCATCCGGGAAGATTTCCGGCGTCGGGTTCGCCATCGCGAAGATGACCGGTTTTGCATTCATCGTTGCGATCCATTCCTTCTTCAAAACGCCTGGTGCGGATACGCCGACGAATACGTCCATCCCAACAACTGCATCCTCCAAAGTTCCGGTCCGGAAGCTTCGGTTCGTGACTTTGGAGATTTCCACATGACGCTCAGCCAATTCAGGATCCGTTTCGGAAATGATGCCGGTGCGATCCACGACCATCAGGTTCTTGATACCAGCGGAAAGGAACATTTGGCTGATGGCAATCCCTGCAGCACCGCCTCCGTTGACGACCACTTGAATCTCATCGATTTTTTTGCCGGTCAGGCGCAAGGAATTGTAGAGTGCCGCCAGCACGATGATCGCGGTCCCGTGTTGGTCATCATGGAAGACCGGAATGTCCAACATCTCTTTCAGGCGACGTTCGATTTCGAAGCAGCGAGGCGCGCTGATGTCCTCCAGGTTGATCCCGCCGAAAGAAGGTGCGATGGCAGCAACGTGCGAGATGATCTCTTCGACATCCTGCGTATCTAGGGAAATCGGCACGGCATCGACATTACCGAAGCGTTTGAACAGAGCCGCCTTGCCTTCCATTACCGGAATGGCTGCTTCCGGTCCGATGTTGCCCAAGCCCAGGACCGCCGATCCGTCCGTCACGACAGCAACCAGGTTCTTTTTGGTTGTATAGGTGTAGACGTCATCTTTGTTGCCGGCGATTGCCATGCAGACGGCTGCGACACCCGGTGTGTAGGCGATGCTCAGGTCTTCCATCGTTTCGATCGGAACTTTCGAGATGACCTCCAATTTACCGCCGAATTTTTTGCTGATAGCCAATGCTTTTTCTTTAACATCTGTCATAGTGAACACACTCTCTTTCTTCTCGTTTATGATTTTGGTATTTTTATGTTTTTAGAACAGGAAACGCAGTAAGGCTGTCATCGAAATGACGGTAATGGCGCCGCCCAAACGTGTAGCTACTTGGGCAAACGGCATCAGATTCATGCGGTTGGAAGCCGATAGGATGGCGACATCCCCGGTTCCGCCCATGCCGCTTTGGCAAGCCGTTACGATGGCTGCTTCGATCGGGTTCATGTTCATTTTTCCGCCGACGAAGAAACCGGTCAGGACAACGGTCAACACGACCGAGATCACGACCACGAAATACTGCCAAGAAAGCATGCCGACGACGTCTTTAAGCGGGATGTACAGCAAGCCCAACCCGACCATCAATGGGAAAGTGAAGTTGCCGGAAATGAATTTGTAGAGTTGTTTCGAGCCTTTTTCGACATCTTTTGGCAACAGGCTCAAGTATTTGATGCTGGCAGCGATCAGGATCATCAGCACCGGTCCCGGGAAGCCTGTCAATCTTTCCAAAAGTCCGCCGGCGATGAACAGTGTGCAGGCCGTCAGAACGCCGGCGCCCATCAACTTGATGTCCAGCGGGCTCTTGTCTTCCTGCATGGCATCAGCCATATCATCGTTGGCGCCGAATTTGATCAGTTGGCCCTTGCCGCTTTTCTCAGGATATTTTTCACCCAAACGGTTCAAAACACCTGAGCAGATAATCGCGAAGAAATTACCGATGATCGTTGCCGGAATCAGTTGACCAACCAATTCCCCACTCGGGATGCCGGTGATGGCGCTGTAGCCCAGCGACAACGGCAGGATGCCTTCACCGATTCCGCCGGCGATGATGGGTGTCACGATGTAGAAGAGCGTATGCTCAAAACCCAGTCCCAACAATGTTCCCACTGAAGTTCCGACGATCAGTGCGGCGATCATCGCCACAGCCATCGGGATGATCATGCGGATCAGACCCTGAACCAGAATCTTGCGGTGCATCCCCAGAATACTTCCGCAGACGAGGCAGGCGATGTAGAAATACAGGAAGTTCGCTTCCCGCATCAGCATGTTCGCCGCATCCAGCGTGTTTTGGTTGAATACATTCATGAATACCAAGATTGATGGCACCATCAGCGACAGGATGGCCGATCCGCCGAAGTTCTTCAGCCCCGGGATGCTTGCGCCGATCCCTCCCAAAAGCCAACCCAAACTCAAAATGACCGCGAACCCGCCCAGCATGTTGACGGGCAATTCGCCCAGATACGCAGAAGCTATTATAATGGCTGACATCACGAGATAAGTTGGCAATGGGATCGCGCCTACCTTCGCATTCTTGAATCTGTCGAAAACCGTCAACTCCGAAATGCCCGGGAGCTGTTCCAGCTCCAATTCTTTTGTCGTGTCTCTCACTTTCCTTCTCCTCCTTTTGATTACCCGCGCCTCTTGAAGCGCTTTCTTTAACTTGGTTTCATTATGCTACCGCTTTCAAATTTAAAATAGATTATTTAATTAATTTAAGTGTTATTCAATTAATTAAATTGAGAACGCCTACTTTTCATTTGGTATAATGGCTGTGTACTAGGGAGGGAACATGGAAGAATGATCAAACTGAAGCAAAAATGGAAAAACCAGCGCTTATGGGTGAAGCTCACCTTGATGGTATTGGTCACGGTGGCACTGACGGTCAGCGTCCTGTACCTCTCGCTGACGAACCGTATCTATGAAGCGACGCAGACGCAGGAAGAGGAGCAGCTCCTATCCATCGCCGAAATCGTGGCCGCGCAGCCGCTCGTTGTCGAAACCCTGAGCAACGGTGCCACCAATCCGGAAATCCAGGCCTACACCGACCAGATCACCGAGACCTACCAATTGGACTTCGTCGTGGTCATGACGATGGACCGCATCCGCCTGACCCATCCCGATCCGGACAAGATCAACGAGCCTTTCCAGGGCGGCGATGAGGAAGCCGCGCTATCGGGAGAGGAAACGACTTCGATCGCGCAGGGTACGCTTGGCCAATCGTTGCGCGCTTTCGTCCCGGTCTTCAATGCGGACAACACGGAAATCGGCGTCGTCGCAATCGGCATCAAGACGACCACGCTCGCTTCGATCGCCAAGAAAACGATGCAGCCCTTCTCCGTCAGTTTCGCGGTCAGCCTCTTGTTCGGCTTCGGCGCCGCCATCTTCACGGCTTTCCAGCTGAAAAACCAAATGTACAACCTGGAACCCGTCGAGATCGCCCGCTTATTGGAGGAACGCAATGCGATGCTTGAGAACACGAAGGACGCCATCCTCGTCACCGATAAAAACAACCGGGTCGTCCTCTCCAACCTGGAGGCGAAAAAGCTGTTCCAACAGGATGAAGTGGATGAGGCAATCATCGGCCTACCCATCCAAACGCTGTTGCCTGTGGCGCAGGATTTGAAGCTGTTGGCCGAAAAAAACAAAACGAGCGACCAGATCTATCATCAGGACGGCGTGGACTATCTGCTTTCGACAGCCCCGATCACCGTCGCCAAGAAAGTCATCGGCCAAATCATCCTGATGCGCGATGCCACGGAACTTTATCTGCTGACGGATCAGCTGTTCAACGCGGCCACCTACGCCACCACCCTGCAGACGCAGTCGCACGACTTTTTGAACAAACTGCATGTCATCTACGGCCTGGCCGAGCTGGAGGAGTACGAAGAACTGAACGAGTATCTCAGCAAAATCCTCGAACCGGAGCAGGAGTTCTCCCATCGCATGATTTTTCTGGTCAAAAATCCCGTCATCGCAGGCTTCCTGATCGGCGAGCGCAGCAAGTTCACCGAACGGAACTACCCGTTCATGATCGAAGTCTATCCCGACGTGCCGTCGACGACCGATCATATGGCGGTCCAATGCTGGATCAACATCGTCCGCTTCCTGGACCGGTTCATTCTGGACAACCAGCTGGCCGATGAGCTGCAGATCCATTTCGGTTTCTGGAACGACCGCTTGGAGACCGTCTATGAACTGCGGCTGGATCCCGCCATGCAGGCACGGCTGGCGGAAGAGCTGCGGGCCCCGTTCATTTCCCAGCTGCTGAAAAAAGTCGACGGACAGTTGGCGTGCGAAAGCATCGACCGCTGGCTTCGGATTTCCCTGAAGACGGCGTACAGAAAGGAAGGAAACTGATGGCCTATCATGTATTGATTGTGGAGGACGATCCGATGGTGCTTTCCATCAATCGGCGCTACCTGGAGAAAATCCCCGGCTTCATCGTGTCGGGAACCTGCGGCAGCTACGACGAAGCCATCCGCCTGACCAGCAAGCATACCTACGATCTGCTGCTGGTCGACGTCAACATTCAGGGCAAGAGCGGCCTGGATCTGATCCGGGCCCTGCGGAAACGGGATTATCCGGCCGATCTGATCATGATCACGGCAGCCGGCGAACAGGAGGCGATCCGGATCGGGCTACAGTGCGGCATCGTCGACTACATCCTCAAACCGTTCCAGTTCAAACGCTTCGAAAAGAGCATCGAAGCCTTCGTGCAGCGCCAAGAGCTGCTGCATTCAGCGAAACCGATCACGCAAAAGCAGCTGGACCAGTTCCGCTCGTTGGATAAGCAACCTGACGAGAAGGAAGATGACGCCATCGACAAAGGCTTGACCCCTTCGACGCTGACCATGATCATGGCCTGCATCGACCAACAACAAGGCGATTTCACCGTGAACGACATCACCAGTCTGGCGAACCTTTCCCATGTGTCGGTCCGCAAGTATCTACGCTATCTCGAGGACAAACAGGTCATCGAAATGCGCTTGGAGTACGGAACGGTCGGCCGGCCGACTGCGTTTTACCGGAAGAAATGAACGTCTGGGGTCGTCTTCAGTAAGTGGTGCGAAAATCCAGGCTCTGTCGGGTGTTTTGCGGTCTTCGGTCTTCGTTCTGTCAACAGATCTGCTTTCTCTCGACAGTTCGGATCACCGTCCTGGGCTGATGCCCGACAGATAGGGTTACTGTCGGGTATTTTTTGGTTTCCGGCAATCGTTTTGTCGACAGATGCGCCATCTCTCGACTATTCGGATCACCGTCCTGGGCTAACGCCCGACAGATGAGCTTTCTGTCGGGTGTTTTGCAGTCCTCGCTATTCGTTCTGTCGACAGATCGGCTTTCTCTCGGAATTTCAACTGACTTTTCGCTTGAAAATCCCGACATATACCATAACGAAGCAAAAACAGGAGTGGCCGTCTCGATCTGAGACGGCCACTCCTGTTTGTTATGCATTTAGAACGACAAGTCTTCCCCGTTGCTGGCGATGACTTGTTTGTACCAGTCGAAGGATTTTTTCTTCGTGCGTTTCAGCGTGCCATTGCCTTCGTTGTCGCGGTCGACGTAGATGAAACCGTAACGTTTCTTCATTTCGCCGGTCCCTGCGCTGACAAGGTCGATACAGCCCCAGCTCGTGTAGCCCAACAGATCAACGCCGTCCAAATTCACGGCATCTTTCATGGCTTCGATATGCGCCGCCATGTAGGCGATGCGGTAATCGTCTTCGACATAGCCGTTTTCGTCCGGCACATCGACAGCTCCCAAACCATTTTCAACGATGAACAATGGTTTTTGGTAACGGTCGTACATCGCGTTCATCGTGATGCGCAGTCCCAATGGATCAATTTGCCAGCCCCATTCGCTCGCATCCAGATAAGGATTTTTGACGGATTCAAAAATGTTGCCTGCTGTTTTTGCGTTCACTTCAGGATCAGCGGACGCTACGCGTGAAGAATAGTAAGAGAAGGAAATGAAATCGACTGTGTTTGCATTCAGGATTTCCTTGTCGCCTTCCTCCATCTCGATTTTGATGCCTGCACGCTCCAATTTTTTCAGTGCGTAAGCAGGGTATTCGCCGCGTGATTGCACATCGATGAAGAAGTAGTTTTCACGGTCTTCTTCTTGCGCTTTGAAGACGTCTTTAGGATCGCAAGTATATGGATAGTAGTTCCCGGCAGCCAGCATGCAGCCCACTTGGTTTTCAGGATCGACTTCATGCGCGATGCGGGTTGCGATTGCGCTGGCCATCAACTCGTGGTGTGCGGATTGGAATTTGACTTGTTCTTCGTTTTCGCCTTCTTCGAAGTACAAACCGGCACCCATGAATGGTGCATGTAAAATCATGTTGATTTCATTGAAGGTCAACCAATATTTGACCAAGCCTTTGTAGCGATTGAAAATCGCATGGCAAAGATTCTCATAGAAGCCAACCATTTTGCGGTTGCGCCAGCCGCCGTACTCTTTGATCAGGTGCATTGGGCAATCGAAGTGGGTGATCGTCACCAATGGCTCAATTCCGTATTTATGGCACTCTTTGAACAGGTCTTCGTAGAATTTCAGACCTTCTTCATTCGGCTCCGCTTCGTCTCCGTTAGGGAAGATGCGTGTCCATGCGATAGATAAACGGTAGGTTTTGAAGCCCATTTCGCCGAACAGAGCGATATCTTCTTTATAGCGGTGGTACATGTCGATAGCTTCCAATGCAGGATAGAAATGCTCATCGTCAAAATCGAACATTTTCATTTTACCTGTGATGACGGCTCCTCTGTCTTTGCCGACGGGAACAACGTCAACGTTCGCCAAACCGCGTCCACCTTCGTTGTATCCACCTTCACACTGATTGGCAGCAGTCGCGCCGCCCCATAAAAAGTCTTCTCTTAAAGCCATTTTCCATCCTCCTAGATCTTTTTATACTAAAATGTTGCCTACAGTTTCATCACTTTCGCTTATGCAAAAGTTTTCAGTAACCGCTACCATTCTATTGAACCTTCCCGGCATCGGTTACATTAATAATACTATCACTTTTGGATGGATAATGTAAATATTGTGGGGCAAGAAACATAATTATTGTGGACGCAGAGGCAAAATGGAGGTGAGCTTTGCTTTCGCCTGACGGTTTTTTTCCATTTTCCTCCGGTGAGGACACTCCCTGCCGGAGAAGGAGACCAAAAAAACTCATCACCTCCGACCACGGCGGCTTCGCCGGAGAACAGACCTCCACGATACCTCCAAATCCAGCCGGCAGGCGCTCACCGGAGTTGGAGGTAGAATTGTTGTAACTCTAAAATAAAATCCTTAAGTTGTCGTGCAATCTGTTTAAACTCTATACCATGCGCATATTTTCTATCTTTCACATAATTGGGCCAATACACTCGGTTGACTGTTTCATTGTTCTCGATGTCTTCGATTACGAATAGCCAATCCTCGAACAACTCTTCCTCAATTACGCTTTCATGCCGGAACATCCAAGTATTCTCAAACGCAGCGTAGCACAGATCGATTGTTGGGCGGTTTGGATCACTTAACATAAGCCTCAAATCATAAAAATCTTTCATACGTGAATTTAGAATACCTTTCTCCAATACGGTTTCCAGTTTTTCTGCCAAAATTGTTTGGAGTGGGTATGCCAAAACATTAATCGACTCATTTTTTCCGCGAACTTCACTAAAAGTCAGCTTCAATTCTAAATTGGAAGCTGAGGGAGTGATAACATCCCCCACTCCGATATCCAAATCAAAATTCACCTTGGATTGTTCCCCGTCAAAAAGCATTATCATTTTTGCCCGGAATCCTGAATACCTTCTTTGATCTTGCGTTTGGGTGATTTCTGATACGATGAATGTCACGCCATCATTTAAATCCAACACCGATACTGTCTGCAATGCTTTTCTGATTTCTTCTTGATTGGCCGAGAGATTATTCACCATCGTATCTAAATCTTTCGTGCTCCTTTGACCGATATTGTAGATCGTCCCCATCAGGAAGCCGCCTTTCAGCACGAAATTATCCCGATATTCAGACCGGCTTACCCTCGTCAAAAAGCGTTCTAAAGCATATCTTATCCGTAATTCCTGAACATTTATCGTTTCGCCATCCTCCACTTTCAACCCTCGGATCAGATCTGACAGTCTAGCGCTCCGCATTTCACTCCTCCTTCAGATACCTCGTCAAATAATCATCCAGTATTTTTCCTACTCCCTGTTTACTGGCGATCCTTCTCAGCCTGTTTACATTAACCTGCGGGTCGGCAAGATACCGTTTCAAAGCGGATACTTTTACCTCCTCTTCGATGCGGCTGACAGGTTTCAGAATATCCGCAATTGTCCGCTCCTTCGATGTTATTCGGATGGGATTCAAATTATCAGAAAGCACGGTAATTTGATCTTTTTCGGAAATCTCATCGTTGTTCACAATAATAACATCCGTCAAAAGGGTATGTACTCGTTTTTCATTCTTGCTGATTTGCGACAAATTATACCCCTTAGGAAAACTCACGTATACCGAGTAAGGAATCACATCCGTCAAGTCGTGATAGTACAGTGCCGTAACGTGGGATATTGTGGATTTAGAATATTTATTTACAAGAATGAACTCCCTGTCGACAGGGCTAGCCGGATGAATATAAATCCCCTTGTCCAACTCGGTCAGCTTGTATTTATCGACATACTTCTTGATAGTGTAATCGCTCATCCCATCTTGTCTGAACAATTTCCGGATGACGATTCCATGATATTTGTTCAGCAGGACAAGAAACTTAAATTCGGCCGATCCGATATCGGGGCGCAGATCTCCAGAAATATAGCTGTCAATTTGATTCGCATAAACTTCCGCACTGATTTGATTGAAGTAGCGTTCTACATCTTCGGCTTCCATCGCCTCCAACATGGCTGTCATCGCACTGATCTTGTCCGCCTTCTTCATCCGATTCATGTCGCCTTGATAAAATCGGGCATTCCGGAGAGCGTGCTGCATGTTGTCTTTTATGTCGGCAAAATCTGACTGGTATTTTCCGTAGTCAGATTCCTTCAAAATCTGATTGGATGCGTCCTGCTCACTCACATTCAAAACGTGAATTAGCTTTGCCAAACTATCGGCTGAATATTCCGTGCTCCACAACTGAAAAAGTTCCTGCTTCAGATTCTCAACATTCCGTCTATTTTCTGATTTGCCATCCATCCGCCCACACCTACCTTTACACTTTTAACTATTTGTATAGTTAATTATATAGCAAAAACATTAAATTTCCGAATCATAATTGATTATTTTTTTACTTTTAACCTTTATTGTTCATTGGAATCTGTTAATCATTCAATTTTTCTTGATCATCATTCAGATCCAAATTCCTCCGGTGAGCACACTCCCTGCCGGAGAAGGAGACCAAAAAAACTCATCACCTCCGACCACGGCGGCTTCGCCGGAGAACAGACCTCCGCAATGCAGCCAACTCCGGCCAGCAGATGTTCACCGGAATTGAGCAAGCGGATTGTAGGGATATCCCCAAACAAAAAGACGCCCCGAAAAGGGCGCCTCAACTATCACATCAGTCCGGCGGGCCGATAAGATTGGCGATCAGAAAACCGGCGATGGCGAACACAAAGAACAAGCCGGGCAATATAAGCAGATACACCAGCAGTGAGCGCTCGTGCTCCTTCCTCACGGCCAGGATCCCCATCACCGAAGCCAGTATTGCGGACGCAAAGGTAAGATAGATCACGCTCCCCAACAAAGGACTGTTGATTGGATTGGGGTATTCGATGGTGTTTCCTATTGCGCTGGAAATCCGGTTGCCCGCAACTCCCAGCACCAAGGCGGCAACAAACAAAATCACTGTCCATTTCCCTTTGGACGTTTTTGGCAGAATCGGAAATTTCATAAAGATTCCCTTCTTTCCCGAACCGAAACCGACGCACGCTGCAGTTGCATTATCAGATAGTTTCCTCAACCCGATTATACGCCCATCCAAACGGCGATACCATTTTTTTGGATTCCGACTAGGCAGAATTCCCCGTCAAAATGGTTTTGACGGGGAAGCTCGTGATGTCTGCGGACGTTTTTTCCCGCTAAGCTGGTTTTGGCGGGTTTTCTGACTGCGATTTGACCGGATTTTCCCCGCCAAAGTGGGTTCGGCGGGTTATTTCTGACCATAGCATACATTCAATTGCTGCATAAAACCCTATCGGCTTCCCGATAGGGCTTTTCTGATTATTTTGTTGCGGTGGCCTGCGGTTCGGCGTACAGGCTTGCCCCATTGCTTTCGATGACGTCCTTGTACCAATGGAACGATTTCTTCCGGTAGCGGTCGTAGGTGCCGTTGCCGTAGTCGTCGGCATCCACGTAGATGAAGCCGTAGCGTTTCGCCATCTGGGAAGTCGAGGCGCTGACGATGTCGATGCAGCCCCAGGAAGTGTAGCCCATCAGCTCGACGCCGTCCTTGAGCGCCAGGTTCATCTGTTCGAAATGATCGCGGAAATACGCGATGCGGTAATCATCCTCGACGGTCCCATCCGCGGTCAGCACATCGGTCGAACCGAGGCCGTTCTCGACAATGAACAACGGGATGCGGTACTTGTCATAGAGATCGATCAGCGAAATGCGCAAGCCGACCGGATCGACTTGCCAGCCCCATTCGGAAGTGTCCAGATACGGATTCTTCACGCCCGTTGTCAGATTGCCGCCGACTTTTTCGCGCTTGTCCGCATTTTTCGACACGACCATCGACATGTAGTAGCTGAAGGAAAGGAAATCGACCGTGTAATCCTTCAACAGCTGGAGGTCCTCGTCAGTCCAGGCGATGTGGAAGCTGTTCTCTTCGAAATAGTTCAATACGTGCTTCGGATATTCGCCGAAAATCTGCACATCCGCGTAGAAATGGTTGTCGCGGTTAGCTTTTTGCGCCATCAGCACCTCATCGGGATCGCAGGTTTCGGCATAGGTCATCGTCTTCGTCAGCATCGCACCCATCTGCGCACCCGGGATGATTTCCCGCAGCTGCTTGGTCGCTTCGGCGCTGGCCACGAATTGGTGATGCAACGCCTGATAAATGGCTTCTTCCGCGGCTTTTTTGTCATCGTATTTCTCTTCGACCACACCGACCGTCGTGAACGGATGGCGGAAGACGCTGTCGATTTCGTTGAAGGTCAGCCAGTAGGTCACCAGATCCTTGTACTCACGGAAGACGGTCTCGCTGAACTTGGTGAAAAAATCGATGACTTCACGCGAAACCCAGCCGTCATAATTTTCCACCAAATAAAGCGGCATCTCATAGTGCGACAGCGTCACCAGTGGTTCGATGTTGTGGGCACGCAACGTTGCCAACAGATCGCGGTAATAGTCCAAGCCTTTTTGGTTCGGCTCAGCTTCGTTGCCGTTCGGGAAGATCCGCGTCCAGGCGATCGAAACGCGCAGCACTTTGAAGCCCATTTCAGCAAACAAAGCAATGTCTTCCTTGTAGCGGTGGAAAAAGTCGACGCCTCTTCTTTTCGGATAATAAACGACGTCATCGGTCGCCTTCGCAATGGCGATGTCCTCCAACGAAACGTGCCATTGCGACTTGTAGTCCTCGACGGAAATGTCCGGTTTGAAGCGGGCGACATCCGCCACCGACATGCCTTTTCCGTCCACATTCCAAGCACCTTCAGCCTGATTGGCGGCGATGGCGCCGCCCCAGAGAAAATCTTTCGGATAGTAACTTTTCATTTTTCAGTCCCCTTTTTGTTCTGATTGTGTTTTAGGTTGTGCTCAAATTTTTTCTGCGGCAATCCGGCTTTCAGTTTCAGTCTCGGTTTCTTCTGTCACGACAGCAGTTTTGTTGGCAGCCAAAACGAAAGGCATGTACATCACGACACCCAAGGCCATGATCAGCAGCTGCACGATGACACCGTTGATGCCATAGCCAAGGAAGGCGCCTACGCCAAGCGGAAGACCGAACGGCACATCGACCGTGTTCGGCTGCAGGAAGCCGATCTGGTTGAAGAAGAGCGCGATCGCCGTGCCGATGCTGGAAGCGAAGACGAACGGGATCGCAAACACCGGGTTCAATACTAACGGCAGACCGAAAACGACTGGCTCGCTGATGCCGAACAGCCCTGGCATGAAGGACACTTTGGCGACGGCCTTGTGGTCATCACGCTTGGAGGCGATCAGGATGGCAATCAAAAGGGACAGCGTCAAACCGGCACCGCCGGGAACGATGAACGACATCCAGAAGCCCATGGTTACAGGATTCGTAGCTGCTTCTCCTGCTTGGACAGCCGAGATGTTGTTGGCCAAAGCTGCAATCAACAACGGATTTCGGATGGGTGAAATAATCAAGCCGCCGTGGATGCCCACCAACCAGAATATTTGGCTGACGATAACCAAGAGCATGATGCCGCCTGGGCTTTGGACCAAACTTTCCAACGGTGCCTGCACGATTTTGTAGATGAATTCATTCATGTACATGCCTGTAGTGTTCAGGAATAATTGGGCAACCAGCGCCACGATGATCAAGGTCACGAAAATCGGCAGCAGCACGTTGAAGGAAGCGACGATTCCGCCCGGGACGCTCGGCGGCATTTTGATGCGCAACGCATCCACATTGGATAATTTCGTGAACAGTTCGACAACCAGAATCGTCAGGATCATGCCGATGAACAGGCCTGAAGCGTTCGTGCTGGTTGCCGGCAGACCCCTGACGACCTGCTGCACGCCATCGACTGTCGTAGTGAAGAATTGCGGAACCACAATGACGTAAGCGATCAATGCGACCGCGCTTGTGATCAATGGATTCGTATTATTGCTTTTTGCAAGATTTGATGCCAAAAACAAAGGAATAAGCAGGGACATGATGTCCATCGTTGCGAAATTGATCGTGCTGAATGCCGGTGCCAAAGCGGTCAGGAAGCTGAACGGCGCGAACTGGGCAAGTCCGGTCGTCGGGCTAGTCAGCAGCACATTGAACAGCAATGCAAACGAACCGATGATGATGAACGGCATGTAGGCGGTGAATGCATCCTTGATGGCGCGGAGATATTTGTTCCCCTCGACCTTTTCGGCGACGACATCAATCCCTGAGCTAAGTTTGTCCATGAAACTCATTTAAAATTCCCCCTTCAACTGTTTCAAGCTGTCTTACTTATGATCAACTTGTCCTATTTGAACAGGCTTTCTCCATTTGTTGCGATCACTTCCTGGTACCAATAGAAACTGTCCTTCTTGAAGCGCTTCAGCGACCCGTTACCGGCATTGTCCTTGTCGACGTAGACGAAGCCATAACGTTTTTTCATTTCGCCGGTGCCGGCACTGACGATGTCAAGCGGGCCCCAGTAGGTGTAGCCCATTACCGGAACGCCATCCTTCACAGCCTCGGCCACTTCAACCAGATGCTTCTTGGTGTAATCGATACGGTAGTCGTCATGGATTTGGTTGTCCGCCGTCACCTCGTCATTGCTGCCCATGCCGTTCTCCACGATGAACAATGGCTTTTGGTAGCGGTCGTAGAGCTCGTTGCAGACATAGCGTAGTCCCAGCGGATCGATTTGCCACCCCCATGGCGTTTCGTCCAAGTACGGATTTTTCTCGCCGATGATGCCGCCCGTATTGCCGAGAATCTTCATGCCGTCCTTGTAGGTCGTGCTGCGGTAATAGCTGAAACCCAGATAGTCGCTTGGATAAGCCGCGATTTCGGCCAAATCGGTGTCGTCCATTTCCAGCCGGATGCCGTATTCCTCGAAAATGCGGTCGGCATAGGACGGGTATTTCCCCCGCAACATCACATCGCTGAAGAACAAGGAACGTCTCCGCAACGACATCGCCCCGAAGATATCCTCCGGTCTGCAGGTGTTCGGATAGACCGCGCTCAACGAAAGCATGCAGCCGATCTGCGCTTCCGGCATGATTTCGTGGCACAGCTTGTTGACCCGGGCGCTGGCGACGAACATGTTGTGGGAAGCCTGATAGATGACGCGCAGCTTTTCGTTTTCATCCGTCTCATCCAAAATCACGGCACCCGCCGCAAACGGAATCGTGTGCATGTTGTTGATCTCGTTGAAAGTCATCCAATAGCTGACTTTGTCTTTGTAGCGCTCGAACACGGTGCTGCAGTATTTCTCGAACAGCCCAATCAGCTCGCGGCTTTCCCAACCGTTGTATTTCTGAACCAAGGCGTATGGCGTTTCGTAATGCGACAAAGTCACGACCGGCTCCATGCCGCGTTTCAGCATTTCCGCAAACAGGTCATCATAGAACTGCAGTCCTTTTTCGTTCGGCTCCGCTTCCTCGCCGGTCGGGAAGGTGCGTGCCCAGGAAATCGATGTCCGGAAAGCCTTGAAGCCCATTTCTTCCATATACTGCAAGTCTTCTGTGTAACGGTGGTAAAAATCGATCGCTTCATGGCTCGGATAAAACTTCTCCGGATCGATCGCCTCATCGGGTTGCGACAGCACTCCGTTCGTCAACACATCGGAGATGGCTAAACCTTTGCCGTCCTCCAGATAGGCGCCTTCCGCCTGATTCGCGGCAATTGCGCCTCCCCACAAAAATCCTTTTGGAAATCTACTCATTTTTTTCCTCCTCTAATCGATTCATTAATGCTATGATAACCATTAAAGAATACCGCGTATACACTTCCGGGCGAATCCGGAAAGCGGTTACATGATTTGTTTGCATCCTTCCGTTTGCTTGTAACGGCATTACGGATCAACACGATATCAAATGAGGTGAACAGCAGCATGGACTTGCAGACGAAGCTTGCTTCGGAGTCCTTTTCCGGAACGGAAAAGGCAGTAGTGGAATATTTCATCAATCATTTTGACAGTGTCGTCGACATGACGACTTTACAAGTGGCCAAGCACACCTTCACATCGAACGCCACCGTCGTCCGGGTCTGCCAGAAGCTCGGTTACAAAGGCTTCAATGATTTCAAACTGAAATACTTGACGGAACAGAAGTCGGACTCCCCGTCAGCCGAAAAATTGGATGCCAACTTCCCGATCCAGAGCGGCGACAAAGTGCAGACGATCGCAATCAACATCGCCGCCTTGAAGGAAGCCGCCATCGAAGAGACCAAGAGCCTGCTGGATTACACCAAGTTGCAGGATGTGATCGCGCTCCTGGAGAGGGCCGAAACGATCAATGTCTATTGCTCCCATTCGACCATCGCCCACGCCAAGGAATTCCAGTACCATTGCATGCGCATCGGCAAGCGCGTGATCGTCGCAAGCGGACCGGGCGAACAGGACTACTACGCCAGCCGTTCCTCGGAAGAGAATGTGGCGATTCTGCTGTCCTATACCGGCGAAACCCACGAAACGATCGGCGATGCCAAACTGTGCCGCTACGGCGGAACGAAGACGATCTCCATCACGTCATTCGGCCAGAACAGCCTCAGCGAGGCCTGCGATTACAATTTCTTCATTCCGCCTTGGGAAAAATATTATTCGAAAATCGGCCAATTCGCTTCTTCTGCCGGCTTCAGCTATATCCTTGATCTTTTTTACAGCGGCATCTTCGAAAAGGACTACTTGGCCAACTACGAATACATGCTGGAGCACACCGGCCGATTGAGCATGGTCCAGATCAACAAGAAGATGAGCGATATTTAAGGTTATTATTTAGCCGAAGCCAGTGGTTTTTGTTTTGTTTAATTTTGGGCGTGACTTATACTGAAGGTGTAAAATCGTCTTTTTTTCTTCAAGCATCCAATCCGTTCAGTTGTATGGTGGTATTTGGACTAAATAAAGGAGGAACCGACAATGGGAAAATTTTCCAGTTTCGTTAAAGGGCTTGTGATCGGCGGAGGGATCGCCCTGCTGCTGTCTCCGAAGCCCGGCAAAGATATCCGCAAAGATTTGGCCGACAAAGCCGATGAAGCGTTGGACAAAGTGATGGACTACACCGATAAGGCCAAGGAAACCGTGATAGACACTGCAAAAGAGGCCGTCGATCAGGCCAAAGAAAAGGCCCAGGAAACGACCGACACCGTGAAGCAGAAATTCGCCGCCAAAGTTCCCGAATCCGAGGAACGCTTCGATGCCGAAATGGAAGGCGAGGCGCCGGCGCCCGCAGCCGACGAACTTGATCCGATCGAGGAAGCGCTGAAGACATTGTGAACGCAACAGAAGAGGTCGCCCCTATTTAGTCAGGGCAGCCTCTTCTGTTGCCGTTTACGCCCGGCTTACGCACCGAGAACGCATAGGCCCGGATTTATGTTTGATTTTTGGGGTCTGTTTTTTTGGTCTGCGCAGGCAGACGATCGAATGCCGCTCGGGTATTCGATCATTTCAGTGCCATGTGGGGTCAGATAGTTGAATGTTCTTCACCTATTCGACATTCTCGAGCCCAAACGCTAGGTAGAATATTGGCCTGAGCAGTTCTTCTGAATTCCAATCGGCTTTACCACCCTCGAACCTCATCATATTCTAATCATCCGAAAAAACACAATCCCTTCTGCGCCTAAGCGCAGTCCCAAGCACGAAAAATGTGTTTTTCGTCACAAAAATCTAATCCAACTCTCTTCTTCGGTCGTTTTTCCCTAATGAAAATTTCACAATCCCATTGACACCGCCATGGGATATCGATAGAATATCAAAGATACATAACAAAATGGTGTGAATGCACCTATTGGAGGATTTGGTATTATATGGATGCGATATATAGTTTTTTGGCCAACTATGTGAATGTTCTCTTATGGGATTATTTCCTGACATACGGCCTGCTGTTCGCGGGATTGTTCTTCTCGTTCCGCTTCGGTTTCCCGCAAATCACGCGCATGTGGGAAGCTTTCAAGCAAGTTTTCGGTAAAATATTCAAAAAAGATGCTTCCCAAGAAGGTTCGATGTCTTCCTTCCAAGCTCTTGCGACAGCCATAGCGGCTCAAGTCGGCACAGGGAACGTCGCGGGTGTGGCAACGGCCATCCTAGGCGGTGGACCGGGCGCCATTTTCTGGATGTGGGTGTCCGCTTTCCTTGGTATGGGTACGATCTTCAATGAAGCCATCCTGGCTCAGGTCTACCGGATGCGCGACCGCAACAAGGGCGATCTTGTCGGCGGACCGGCCTTCTACCTTTCCAAAGGGGTCGGATCCAATGCTTTGGCTAAATTTTTCTCAGTTTCGCTGATCGTAGCGCTGGGATTCATCGGCAACATGGTGCAATCGAACTCGATCGCATCGGCCGTTACCACCGCCTTCGCCATTCCGGAATGGGTGACCGGCTTCCTGATTGCTGTGGCAGCCATCCTGATTTTCGCAGGCGGAATGAAACGCATTGCTTCATTCGCCGAATTCGTCGTCCCGATCATGGCACTTGTATATATCGTCGCCAGTCTCGTTATTTTATTCCTCTTCCGTGATAATGTTGGCCCTGCCCTCAAAATAATTTTTGTCGGAGCCTTTACGCCGCAAGCCGCTATCGGCGGTATCGCCGGAGCATCCGTAAGAGCTGCAGTCCAAAAAGGTGTGGCACGGGGCCTGTTCTCCAACGAAGCCGGAATGGGTTCGACGCCGCACGCGCATGCCGTCGCGCACGTTGATCATCCCGTACAACAAGGGTTGGCAGCGATGGTCGGTGTATTCATCGATACCGTCGTCGTCTGCTCCGCTACGGCACTGATCATCTTGGTGACCGAATCCTATCTGGATCCTGCCTTGAAAGGTGCACAAGTGACCCAAGCCGCATTTTCGATCGCGTTCGGAGGCGGTGGATCCGTCCTTTTGGCCATCTGCCTGACTTTCTTCGCCTTCACGACGATCATCGGCTGGTACTACTTTGGCGAATCGAACATCAAATATCTGTTCGGAACGAAAGGCGTCTTGCCTTACCAGATTCTAGTGGCGATCTTCATTTTCCTGGGCGCGCTTCAGGAAGTCGATATCGTTTGGATGCTTGCCGATACGTTCAACGCCCTCATGGTCATCCCCAATTTATTCGGTCTCTTCTATCTATCCAATCAAGTCAAAGCTGTCCTGGAGGATTACGACCGTTGCAAATTGGAAGGCCGCATCTTCTACGATTACGACGTAAAATGATTTCGAATACTTGATGCCGGTCAAGTCCTTTCCAACTTATTCCGCTTATACTGGAGTCATACCAGACACACAGGAGGAATGAATCATGAACCAAGCCGTTATCCAATTGGGCCCCGTCACTTGCCCATCGTGCATCAAGAAAATCGAATCCGCCGTCAGTAAAATCGAGGGTGTCGAAACCGTCAAAGTGTTGTTCAACTCAAGCAAAGTCAAAGCCGCATTCGACGGCAACAAAACTTCAGCTAGCGATATCAGTGAAACAATCCAAAAACTGGGTTACGAAGTCCAATCGGTCAAAGAATCCTAGCTTTTTTAGGGGTCGCCACAATTGAGTGGCGGCCCCTTCTTTTTTACTGTCGAAGGTGTCCTGAAACATGGATTCCGGGCAGTAATTCATTTTTCTGTATCCTCACTCCCGCAAATTCAATTATTCCCGAACCGAGGGATATCAGTTGCTTTTGAAAAATAAGCGTGCTATCATGAAAACACAAATGAGAATAAGTTGTGCGTTGAAGAGAAGAAGTACCTTTCACGGTCATCAAAGAGAGCCTCGGTTGGTGGGAAGAGGCATGGTCAGGATAGCGAAAATGCGTCTCGGAGCAAAGCGGTGCGTTAGTGCCGTTTCGGTTTGTACCCGATAGCGTACAGAAGTATGGCTTGTTCTGCGTACTTCATGAGGCAGGATCCGCGAGGGTCGTGCGAACTAGGGTGGATCACGAAGAGCTTTCGTCCCTGTATTCCAAGCATTTGGAGTATAGGGACGAGGGCTTTTTTGGTTCTCGGAAAAGGGATGCGAATGGCACTCATTTTTCTATTTCATCCGGCATCTGTTTTCAGTCAGGCATTATATTTTAAAGGAGGAATTTTTTATGGAAATCTTTTCCATCGTCGCTATTTTGCTAGTCTTTGCAGCATTGCTTTTCGCGCTTTACCGTTTGGGGGCCAAACATGTCAAGTTCTCAAGACGCGTCTTCATCGCGTTGGCTCTGGGGGTCATCTTCGGGGCAGCCATCCAGCTGCTTTTCGCACCGGACAGCACAATCACATTGACCGCCATCGATTGGATCAATATCGTCGGCAACGGTTATGTCCGCTTCCTGCAGATGCTGATCATCCCGTTGATCTTCGTTTCAATCGTGGGTGCATTCACCCGCATCGAGGAAACGAAGAATCTCGGAAAAATCAGCGGATCCGTTCTTGGCACTTTGTTAGGCACAACCGCCATCGCTGCCCTTATCGGCTGGGCATCCGTCATCCTCTTCAATCTTGACGGCGCACAATTCACGCAAGGTTCCGCTGAAACTGCAAGGATCGAAGCCTTGACTACCCAACAGACGCAAGTCGCTGATTTGACGATCCCTGGCCAAGTGCTCAGCTTCATCCCGACCAATATTTTTCAGGATCTGGCCGGTCTGCGTAGCACGAGCACGATTGCCGTTGTAGTCTTTTCCGCTTTTGTCGGGATCGCTTATATGGGCATCAAGAAAAAACAACCTGAAAATGCTGCTTTGTTCAAGAAAGGGTTACAAGTCATCCAATCCATCGTTATGCGCATCGTTACTTTGGTTCTGCGCCTGACTCCTTACGGAATCTTGGCCTTGATGACCAAAATGATGGCGACATCCAGTTACCAAGCCATCGTCAACTTGGGACTGTTCGTGGTCGCTTCCTATGCCGCTTTGCTGGTTGTCCTGCTGGTGCACAGCTTGATTCTGACGGCTGTCGGCGTCAATCCGATCACCTACTTCAAAAAAGCTTTCCCAGTCTTGAGCTTCGCCTTCACTGCCCGTTCCAGCGCCGGCGCACTGCCGTTGAACGTTGAAACACAAACGAAAGCTTTGGGCGTCGATGATGCCTCTGCCAACTTCGCTGCCAGCTTCGGCCTATCCATCGGTCAGAACGGTTGCGCGGGCGTCTACCCTGCCATGTTGGCGACCATCGTGGCACCGACTTTGGGCATTGACGTCACCAGCATCGGCTTCGTCCTAACGCTAATCCTGGTCGTGACGATCAGTTCCTTCGGGGTTGCCGGTGTCGGCGGCGGCGCGACTTTCGCCGCTTTGATTGTTCTGGGCGCCATGAACTTGCCTGTCACAATCGCCGGATTGGTCATCTCAGTAGAACCAGTCATCGATATGATGCGCACGCTGACAAACGTCAACGACAGCATGTTGGCCGGCGTCGTTTCTTCCCGCAACATCGGAGAATTCGACTCCTCCATCCTGAATGATGAAGCTGCTGTTGTTGATGGGGATGCGATTTAGTCTTCTATTTATATCTGTCCTGACAAAGGACTCGGCTGCCTGCAATTTGCGGGCAGCTTTTTTTGTATTCGGATATCATTGAGCGAAGAAGTCGCTGCGCTCCTCCGGTGAGGCTTCCCACGCAGGAGAACAGCGGTAATGTGCGGGTCTCTTCTCCTGCGAGCAGGTTCTCGTAGGAGCACAGGACTTAAATGTGGGCCGTACTCCGGTGTAGCCTCCGTTCGCCGGAGGAAAACGGTTGAGGTGCTGCCGATCTGATTTCCGCATCCAAAGCTTGACCCCCATCAAGTCGCTTTCCTGCTTAATGGCGTATGATTAGGCTATAGGAAAATACCAGAGGAGGTCATTCAAATGATCAAATGGATAAATAAATACAAAAACCGCATTACCGCACTATCAGGCTTCCTAATCGTCATCGGTTTTGCTTTGAAAACCCTCGGATATACCACTGCTGCTGACTTCGCGCTTATCCTCGCGACGCTCATCGCGGTGGTTCCGATCATGTACAAAGCCTATCTGGCGTTGCGGATGAAAGCTTTCAGCATCGAGCTGCTGGTGACGATTGCAGTCATCGGTGCGCTGTTCATCCGCGAATATACGGAGTCTTCCGTCGTCACCTTCCTGTTTCTGTTCGGTGACTTCCTGGAAGCACGCACCTTGGAAAAGACCCGCTCTTCTCTACGCTCTTTGATCGACATGGCGCCTCAGGAAGCCACGATTCTGCGCGGGGATGTCCAGACGGTGGTTTCGGTGGAGGAAGTTTCTGTCGGAGACCGCTTACTGATCAAGCCGGGCGGCAAAATCCCGGTAGACGGCATCATCGTGAAGGGCCAAGCCGCCATCAACGAAGCCGCCGTGACGGGCGAATCGGTCCCGGCCAACAAATCCTTGGATGACAAAGTCTTTTCGGGGACATTGGTGGATGATGGTTTCATCGAAATGATCGCGGAAAAAGTCGGCGATGACACAACTTTCGCTAAAATCATCGAATTGGTCGAAGAGGCGCAGGAATCCAAATCCAAGGCCGAACGTTTCCTCGATGCCTTCGCCAACTTTTACACGCCGGCCATTGTGGTGCTTTCCGTCATCGTTTACGCTTGGACGCGTGACTTGCATCTTGCCATCACTTTCCTTGTGATCGCGTGCCCTGGCGCCCTCGTGATTGGAGCGCCGGTATCGAACGTGGCCGGCATCGGTAACGGCGCCAAATACGGCGTGCTCGTGAAAGGCGGCGAGGTTATGGATCGTTTTTCCAAAGTCGATACGCTCGTTTTCGACAAGACCGGCACGCTGACAAAAGGCAAACCGGAAGTGACCGATATCCATATCCTCGGTGCTGTCGATCGCAGCGAACTGCTGCATCTGACGGCTTCGGCGGAGCGCATTTCCGAACACCATCTCGGACAAACAATCGTGAAATACGCACATCAACAAGGCCTGGAAATGGGCGCTGCACCGAAAGATACGGAAGTGATCAAAGGCCACGGATTGAAAGCGACTGTGGACGGCCGCCGTCTCATCGCCGGCAACCGCAAACTGATGGCGCAGACCGGAATCTTGATAAATGAAGCAGCAGAAAGTTACGCAATTGCACGCGAAAAAACCGGCAATACCGTCGTTTTCATCGCCATCGACGGCACGCTTGCCGGGCTCTTCTCGATCGCCGATCAGATTCGTGAGGACGCACCACAGGCTTTGGCCGAAATGCGCCGCAACGGTATCAAACAGATCATCATGCTGACGGGTGACAACCGGCATACCGCCCAAGCGGTTGCTGAGCAGCTGAAACTGGATGCCTTCCATGCCGAGCTGCTGCCGGAGGATAAAGTGCGGTTCGTCAAACAGTTGCAGGCTGAAGGAGCCGTCGTGGCGATGGCCGGTGACGGTATCAACGATGCACCTGCCATCGCGACAGCCGACATCGGCTTGGCCATGGGCGAAGGTGGGACCGATATCTCGATGGAGACGGCCGACGTTGTGCTGATGGCCGACAAACTGATGCAGTTTTCCCACGCTTATTCGCTATCAAAGGCGACCATGCGCAACATGAAACAGAACATCGCCATTGCGGTAGGGGTCGTTTTCTTCCTTTTGGCGGGCGTGCTGATGGGTTCCGTCCATCTCGCCAGCGGCATGTTCATCCACGAAGCCAGCATCCTGGCCGTCATCCTGAACGCCATGCGTCTGATCGGGTTCAACCGGACATCGAACATCGCACTAAGATAAAATTCGCACGCAGACGGTGGATTGCGGTACAATTTAAGCAACCAAGACTGCCTGTCCCATTCCGAAACGGAGGATTTGCCAAATGAATGAACAAACTAAAACTGCCCACAACTGCAGTGGCGCGTGCTCTTGCAACGCTCACCGCTCCTGCATTTCGCTGGTGCCGATCTTCAATCACTTGGAGCCGGATCAGATGGACGAAATCATGTCCGTCACGCATCCGGCGACCTACAAAAAAGGCGAACTGCTCTACCGCCCCGGTGATACGTCGGATACACTCTACATCCTCCATTCCGGCCTGATCCGCATTTACCGGCTGGCCGAGTCCGGAAAAGAGCAGCTCGTGCGTTTCCTCAATCCGGGCGATTTCACCGGTGAGTTGGCCCTCTTCAGCGAATCGAAGCACGAAGCCTATGCCGAAGCGGTGAAGGAGACCCAAGTTTGCCGGATGAAAAGGAGCGATCTGCAGCACTTTTTGTTGAAATACCCTGCCATTTCGCTGAAATTGCTGCAGGAATTCTCCAACCGTCTGGAAAAATCGGAAAGGCAGACGACCTATGTGGCGACCGAAAAAGTCGAAGCGCGCTTGGCCCTCTACCTTGCCGAACTGGCCAAGAAAGACGGCGACACCATTGCTTTGCCGATGTCGAAGAAGGATCTCGCTTCCTACCTCGGGACGACACCGGAAACGATCAGCAGGAAGATGGGCTCATTGGAGGATCATCACCTCATCAAACAACTGAACCACCGCGAAATCATCATCCTCGATCTCGATGGTCTGCTGTTCCTGTAAAACCGTTAGCGACCGTCTCGTAATGAGACGGTTTTTTACTTGCAACCGGATGAATCGTTGGATGTCCGCTGTCGGGACGGCTAAGAGTTGCAAACGCCCGACAAAAGGACGATTTGTCAGGTTTGTTGTGGTTTTCGGTGATTGTTTTGTCGACAGATGTGTACTCTCTCGTCATTCGGGGATGCTATCCTGGGCGGACGCCCGACAAAAGTGCGATCCGTCAGGTTTGTTGTGGTTTTCGGTGATCGGTTTGTCGACAGATGCGTACTCTGCTTGTCTTTGCCGGATCACAACCGTATTCTCGAAGCATGCTTTGTGGTAGAATGGGTTTACGAAAAAGGGGGAAATTTTGATGACAGAAAAAATGCAGCAGCGACTTTTGTTGGCCTTTGCCACGGTTGTCGGCTTCGTGATCGGCTACCTGAATCCGGTGGCGTCGCAGGCGCTCCTGTCGGGAATCGGCTGGATCGCGGGAATCGGCATGTTCTTCCTCTTCCGGCGCTCGAACAAAAATCCGGAGCGTGACTACTCGGAAAGCTGGGCTTACCTGCTCATCCGCATGCTGTTGTTTTTCATCATTGGTGCCGCTCTGGGCAGCATGATCCCTTATTACCAAGAGATCATAGCTTTGCAGCAGCAATAGGCCATTTATTCATTTTCACTAAATAACCAAAAGGAGTATGCACATGGATTACGTCGCCATTGACTTTGAAACTGCAAACAGCCGGGGTGACAGCGTCTGTTCCATCGGCCTGAGCCGTTTTTCCGACGGCAAGGAAGTTGATCGCTACTATGCGCTCATCAATCCGCGCCAATATTTCAGCCACGGAAACATCCAGATCCACGGCATCACCGAGGACATGGTCGCGCGGGAACCTGACTTTGCCGGCCTTTATCCGGAAATCCGTTCGTTCATCGGCGCAGATCCGCTTGTGGCTCACTTTGCCCAATTCGATATGAAGTGCCTGCAGCAAACGATCGAAACCTACAAATTGCCGAAGATGCAGAACGAATTTTTCTGTTCCTGCAAGATGGCGCAGCGCATGCTGGACCTGCACAACAACCGCTTGCCGACTGTGTTGGACTACTTCGGCATGACCATCGATAACCACCATAACGCAGTGGAGGATGCGGTCGCCTGCGGGTTGATCACCAGCAAGATGCTGGCGCAATACGATTATGAAATCCAAGGCTTTCTTGACGAATACCAGTACCGGATGGGCAAATTGTTCTCGCATAGCTTCGGCGTCGCGAAAGGCGGTAAAAGTACGCCTGCCAGACGAACAAAAGCGACGGCCCCGCTGAAGCCGAAAAGCCTACTGTTCGAAAAGGAGCACGTCTTTTACGACAAGCACGTCTGCTTCACCGGCCGTTTCCAGAAACTGAAGCGCAACGATCTGGCGCAGCTCGTCGTCGATGTCGGCGGCCATTTCGATGCCAATCTGAGTTATGAGACCCTCTACCTCGTCGTCGCCGACAGCGATTGGCGCAAAATCGGCACACCGGGTGAGAGCCGCAAAATCCAATCCGTCCGCGAACTGCAGGGCAGCGGCCACAATTTGACGATGCTTTCGGAATCGGATTTCCTGCGCATCTTTTTAAAGAAATGAGGTGACGATAGATGAATATCTTCAGCAAAATGGACAATTTGGTCAGCCTGACCGAAAACGAGAAAATTTTGGTTGCCTATATAAAAGAAAATCCCGAGGCTTTCGTGAAGATGACTTCCGCGGAAATCAGCGAAGCCAGTTTCATTTCGAACGCAACGATTTACCGCTTATGCAAAAAGTTGGATCTGACCGGACTTTCCGAATTGAAGATCCTCGTTTCGGCTTCGGTCGGCGATTATCTGAAGGAGCGCAAGACGCTGGATTTCAACTATCCGATCCATCCCAATGAAACCCAATATCAGATCACACGGACGATGCAGGAACTCTACGAACAGACGGTTGTGTCCTCGCTCAATAATCTCGATCTGGAGCAGCTGCGGCAGGCGGCTTCTCTGATGAAAAAGAAAACAGCCATCGATCTTTATACCTCCGCCGGGAACCTGTTTTTCGCCGAGAATTTCAAGTTTCAGATGCAGGAAATCGGCAGGTTCGTCAATGTCCCGGTCGAAGAATACCATCAACGTCTGACGGCGGCTGCCAGTGATCCCTCACACCTGTCGATTGTTGTTTCATATGGAGGCAGGGGTACGGTCATTCCTGAAATTGTGAGTATCCTGAAAAAAAACCGATCGCCCATCCTGTTGATCACATCCACTGATGAGATTCCTTTCGCAAGCGCTGCCACGCACCACCTGTACATGAGTTCGAATGAAAGCCATTACAATAAGATTTCTTCGTTTTCGACCCGGCTTTCATTGCTGTTTTTGTTGGACTGTCTCTACACCAGCTATTTCAAACTCGATTACGATCACAATGTTGCAATGAAAATGGATTTCTACAAAAAAATCAGCCGCTTCACTTGGTGAGAATTCACCAGGTCAACCATTTCCTCTGAAAGGATCCTCTCAGTTTTCAAACCGTTTGAAAGCAAGTTGTGAAAGTTTTCTCTCATTCGGGACTCGGCATCTTTTTTCCTAAACCGTTAGGGCTTATACTGAATGCATCCATAAAAGAGGAACCTTCATTTCTTATTAGCAGGTTTCTCCCGGCGCGAGATCGCTCAGTCAGTAAGCGTCGGAACAATGACTCCATCTTTGAGAAGAAATTGCCTTATCCGCGTACTGCCATACGCAATGAGGCATTCTGCTCAACAAAAAAACCGGACAAATTTGTCCGGTTTTTTCTCATATAGCAGGAAAGTATAAAATTTTTCGAATTGAAAAGTGCTTCACCGTAGGTGTTTCACAGGTTTCCAAAATGTTTCATGCGCCTAAAATGATGGCCAGTCTTCCAGTATTTGTTGCAATTGGTCGTTCCTCTCTCTGCCGAGTTTCAGAAATTGAAGGATGACATAAATGACAAAAACAATGCCTCCAATATAGAGCGCGAGATTCAAAACCGAGAGAAATCCAAATAGACCCATACGCGTATCCTCCTTAATCCCTGTGCTCAAAAAGTTTCCTGTTGCGGTTAGTTCAAGCTTACAGGAAATGGTGAAGAAGCACAACCGAAGCCCCTTGCGGATAAAGCATGCCGGTAGCTGCGTGTTCTTCTCCGGCGAACGGAGGCTTCGCCGCAGTTCAGGATGCATTCCGATTGCGTTCTCCGACAAGAGTGGCTTCATCGGAGTTCAGGCTGATTATTACCGGCGTCCTCCGGTGGCGGCTCCTTCATCGGAGCTGCGCACACTTTTCCGTCGCCTCTTCCGATGAGCGAGCGGGCGAGCGGAAAAGCCGGCAACTGCGGCTGCACAGGTAAGGCATTCGGAATCATCCCGTTACTCTTCGATGACCGTTATCTGTTTCTCCCGGTTGCCCAGAAACTCGTTCAGGAAGGCCGCTGCCAGGATCAGCACGCCACCCGCCAATTGCATCGGCGACAGGTCCTCTTTCAGAAACAGCGCCGAAACCGCGATCGCCGTCACCGGATCCACATAGCTGAGCACAGCGAATGTCTGGCTCTCAACCGCCTGAGCGCCCGCAAACATCAGCACATATGCGATCCCCGTGTGGATGATGCCCAAAACCAGCAGGCTGATGATGGAGCCCCCCGTCAATTGGCCCAATCCAAAACCTGAAGTCAGAGCGACATATGGTGTCAGGATTCCGGTTGCGATAACGAGCGTCAAAGCAGTCAAAGGGATCCCGCCAAGACCCGCGATTTTTTTGTTGGACATAATCGCTACCGCATAGAAAAATGCTGCAGCCAATCCGAATCCGATCCCGACCGGATGATTGTAATCCCCCGCATTCGGGCTCACGCCGATGATCAGGAACATCCCTAGCATCGCCAACAGGACGCAAGCGATCTTCTTCGCAGTCAATGATTCCTTGAAGACGAACGGCGCCAACAACGTCATGAAAATCGGCTGGAAATAATAGCTCAATGTCGCATTCGAAACCGTCGTATAACGGAACGCCTCAAACAGCAAGATCCAGTTCATGCCGACCGCAAAACCCGACAACAACAGGAATTTTGCGTTTTTTCTGACCAGAGCCAAAGGGATTCTTTCCTTGCGCACCCACAATGTTCCCCAGAGGAACAGACTCCCCAAAGCGCCCCGGAAGAAGGCGACCTGATTGGAAGCCAAATCGATATTTTTGACGAAGATGCTGATTGTCCCGAATATCAGCATCGACAGCATCACTTTCCCTTTTCCTTTCGACACAACCCCACACCTTCCCTTATTTGATCAAAACAGTACACCCATCATATCACAGAGTTGATCGGCCTGGGATGATTTCCACGCAAAAAAATACGGAACGCACAACTGTCTGCGTTCCGTCACATAGTCTCAATTATTTGCCTGCGTTCTGTATAAAGCTTCCCCTAGACGGTTCAGTGCGTCTTCGATGACTTTGGTAGGCGCCGCCAGATTGATGCGTTCGTAGCCTTCACCCTCTTCCCCGAAGATGTAGCCTTCATCGGTAAAGAATTGCGCTTCCTCGCGCATGAACCGTTCCAGTTCTTCCGCCGACAATCCCAGCCCTTTGAAGTTCACCCATTGCAGATACGTCCCCTCAACCAAGGGTGCGGTTATTTTGGGGAAATTCGCGGCGAAGAAGTCACGCACCAGATGCTGGTTCCTGTCGATAACCGGAATCAGATGATCAAGCCACTGTTCCGCTTCATTGTAGGCGATCCGGCATCCTTCCAAGCCCAACGTCCCGACCATGCCGCAGGAGACACTTCCGAGCGCATCAGATAATTTCTTGCGCAAAGCCACATTTTTGATGATGATATTGGAATTGCACAGCCCAGCCAGATTGAATGTTTTGGAGGGTGAAGTGCAGGTGATCGTCCTTTCCGCCACTGCGTGGGAAAGCGTCTGGAAAACTTTATGTTCGTAGCCAGGCATGATCAGATCGTGATGGATTTCATCCGCGATGATGATCATGTCATAGCGAATGACGATATCCGCCAAACGCGCCAACTCTTCTTCCGTCCACACCCTTCCGACCGGATTATGCGGGCTGCAGAAAATGATCAGCTTGTTCTCTTTCTTGCGGCAGAGATGTTCCAGCCCTTTGAAATCGATCGTATAATCGTCCGCACGATTCAAGAGCGGATTCCGAACGACTTTCCGTCCTGCTTTTTCGATGGCCTCAAAGAAAGGATAATAGACCGGCGTCATGACGACGACTCCCTCACCGGGCTGGGTATAAGCCCTGACCGCCGCATAAAGCGCTGAGACAACACCCGGACTGGTCAGGATCCATTCCTTCTCCAGTTCAAAATTGTGCCGGCGCTTTTGCCAGGCAATCACTGCTTGGTAGTAGTCTTCAGTAGGAATACTATACCCCAATACGTTGTCTTCCAAATACGCCTGCAGCCCTTTAGTGATCTCAGGTGCAGTCCGGAATTCCATGTCCGCCACCGTAAGCGGCACCACATCATCCGCCACATCCGGCATCCATTGCCGCATCTGATCCCACTTGACAGAACCTTTGCCTTTTCTGCTGATGACCGATTCGAAATCATATATTTTTTTGTTTCCTTCAATCTCCATACCGTACACCATGTTATCTCTCCCTTCCCACTCGTGTAAGTTTTAGTCACACAAGAGTCGGATCAGCACCTCGTTTTCGGGTGCAATTCAATTATGCAACTAACTATAAGGGGTTTTTGGGCTGATGTCTAATTTGCCATAACAAATCAGGTCACAAAACCTCACACGTCGTCAAGCCACAACGCCGAATCCTTATCCAACCGCAGTTGTTCCGCGTCAACATTCCTCACATGTCCATTTGCGCGAAAAAATAAGTCCCGGCAGCGCACATACGGCGCAGCCAGGACTTCGAAAGCATTCTTTCCGTAAGACTTACTTGAATTCAATGAAGAGGTAGAGATCTCCACCGACGAAATCCGGCATGCGTTCCAGGGAATTGACCAAAATCGTCATTCTGATGCGGTCATTTTCAGTGGTTATTGTGGCATCTTCGACTGTCAGGTTCCCTTTATCAAAGCCCGATGTTGTTGATTTCTCAAAAATGGTGTCGTACAGTTCTTCCGTATTGTAGGCAAGCAGTTCTTCACCTGCTGCGTCCTTCAGAACCAGGACGTAATACGAATCCTCCAGTCTTTTTTCCAATTGGTATTGTTGACCGTCCGCTTCAAAATCAGTCGTTTCGCCGGTGCTCGTTTCGACTTCGGAGTAGTAGAGATACTGATGGAGCATGACATCGAAACCGGCAATTCCGACGACCGGATTGGCCTCCCAATTCAGGTAGACGAATTCCCCTTCGCCCTGCGGATACTCCGTTTCGGAATAGGTCATGTCAAATCCGTAGGTATCGCTGAAGTCACTGTAGACATTGAAGTCATTCGGCAGATAGGCTACCTCTTTATTGTAGCCCATATTGTCGATGTAGGAAGCGAGCTTGGTGATGACAATCTTATCGCTAAGGGAAACGTCACTTTTCGGCACGATTGCATCATCCACCAACATGTCGTTTTCCATCAGTTTCTTTTCCAAAAAGCTGATTTGGTTGTTCTTGCTGACGGTAAAGGCATCAATCGGCGGAATGATGGAAATTGCCGACAGAACCAGCAGCGCGATGGCGATTAGTCCATTGTGCTTCGGTTTCATGAAACTGAAGATTACGCCGGCTATCGTCGCGAAGATGCCGAACAGGATGACGTAATAGCGGCCATGCGTCACGCCCATCTCCCTGATTTTCAGGAAGGAAGCAATAGTCTGGAAGACGACGATTGGAATCAGGATTTTAGGGAAAATCTTGCGGAACAGGTCGGCGAATTTATTATCGAGATTGCAGGCAAGGATATAGACGATGATGACGATGATCGCATAGGAAACAAGCAGCGGCTCCATCAGGTTGTCTGTCCAGAATTCCCCTGCGATGTTCCGAACAACATAGACCACAAGGATCAGCGTGTAGATGGCTGTCAACGGGATGATGATGTAGGAAATCAGGACCTCCAGGAAGCGCGGCACCATAAATTGGCGGTCCAGCGTTTCCCCTCGTTTCGCCCAGGCCTCGTCCGGTATCATTTCTTCGCGTTTGCCCGGGTAAAGCGGCGTCATCGACAAGAAATAGATCGGCGCGAACAATGATGCGACGATATTCATCAGATGCATCAGAATCTTGTAATCGACATTGAAGAGAAGGTAATCCGTAGCATAAAAAATGGCGCTGATACCGGCTGTCAATACGGCTGAAAAAAGCACTGTCGTAAAGAAGGCTTTCAGAGCCGACAAAAAACTGCGGTGGAAAGGCACTTTGATATTTTTGATCGAAGGTATCCAAATAAATGCGATCATGAGAGCGAACAGTGCCACACCCGTTTTTACACTGATCGCTATATTGTACTGCGTTTGTGGCCCGACCGCGAAGTAATAGCCGGCGGTAAGCAATGCGGATCCGCCCATCAGCAGATAACGGGTATTCAGTTGCGTAAAGAAACGTTCATAAACCATTTGGCCGACGATGCTCAGCATGGCCCCGACCAAGAAAGTGAACAGATACCGGGCATAATCCTCGCGCGGGTTTTCGATCATGAAGCTGTTCAACACTGCGACCGCGATCAAGAAAAGCACGGTCAGTGGATAACGACTGATGGAACGCCCCATTCCTTTGTAGGCTTTCCAAAATGCGTCTTTGATTTTCATTTTTGCCACTCCCTTCAGGCATTCGGATGATCGGATAGCATCCTCTTTTTGAGACCTTCCCCCTTCCTGCACCTATCCTTTGCACCCGCGGCAGTTCTATTTGTTCCTGATGAAACTGTACAGTTTGCTTATCTTAATTATGGATATCCAAGAGCGCCTTTGTCAAATTTTGCGATGCCTTTAAGGTACGCGCACTCAAAAAAACACCTTCTACTAAAACGGTGCAAAGCAGACGGAGCCGCCTAGCCGGAGGAGAGCAAAATACCGCAAGTCGGTTCACTCACCGTGTACGGGATTTTTCCTTATGCTGCAAGAATCTGAACAGTTTTTTGATTTTTCTGACACAAATTGGGCTATCTCTATGTGAGACAGCCCCTCTTGCTTAATCTTTGAACGGACCGGTCTTCGCATCCTTCATCGCCAACTGAATGTAGTCGATCGAGGCATTCAGTTTGGCGGTTTCCCACTCGTCCAACGCGATGTCGAATTGTTTTTCCACACCGTTTCGGCCAATCAGGCAAGGCATACTCAAAGCCACATCCCCGTCATGGCCGTACTGGCCGCGCAAGATCGTACAGACGGGATGAACGCTTTTCTCATCCAACAAAACTGCCTGTGCCAAAGTGATGGCGGACTGCGCAACCCCGGCGTTCGTCCAGCCTTTCCCGTTCAGGACATCATAGGCTACCTGTACGACGGCTGCTCCGATCGCTTCGGGATCCAACGTCTCCGCTTCCGGGAAATGGGCTGCGAACTCATCATAACGGATGCCATTGATGGCCAAGCGGCTCACCACCGGGAAGGCAGTGAATCCGTGTTCGCCCATCATGTAGCCGGTCACGCTCTTGGGATCCACTCCATACTGTTGCGCAATCACTTTCCGCAGACGGGCCGAGTCCAGCATCGTACCGGTCCCGAAGATCCGGCCTTCCGGATAGTCGAATTCGCTGGCCGCGATATAGGTTACCGTGTCCAACGGATTCGTGATCAGGATGATGATCGCTTCTTTTGTGTATTTGGTGATTCCCGCCATCACTTCACGGATGACCGCCGCATTTTTCCCGGTCAGGGAGGCGCGATCCGGAATGGCATTCGGATTGTTTTCATCCTTCAGGACACTTGGGCCAGCAGCGATGATGATCACATCCGCATCCGCGCAATCGGAGTAGTCCCCGGCATGCACATCCACATTCGACATATAGGTCAAAGCGGTCGCATGCGCCTGGTCCAACGCTTCCCCATGGGCGACATTTTCCAGAATATCGATTGTGGCGATTTCCGCAAAGAGCCTCAATTTCATCGCATCTGCCAACACGTACGAACCTACGTGACCCACACCCACCACAACAAGTTTATTTTTATGCATCTTTTCCCCTCCAGTTCTCATCATACTTTCATCTTAGCATCTTTTCAGCAGTTTATCACAAGTATTTCGCGGAAGAGCGCAAACCATAGCGCCGGCTTGCATTAATCGGTCGGTCCGAGTACTATGGAAGCAACATCATCCAAGAGGAGCATACGTTCAATGGAAAAGTTTGTGGAAGCTTTAAAACAAAAAATTCGAAGCAAAGAGGGTTTGTCCCCCAAGATGCAAGACATATTGGATGCCTGCGTAGTGCTTTTCTCGACGCAAGGATTTTCCAACACCAGCACAAAGGATATCGCAAAAGCGGCCAACGTTGCCGAAGGAACCATCTACAAGCACTTCGGGACCAAGGAAAACTTGCTTTACGCTACGATTTTCCCGATTCTCCGCGATATCATTTCTGCCGAAGCGCTCACACAAGTGCGGCAGTTCCGCAATTCTGCCGAGAATGCGCCGTTCGAGCGGTTCGTGGAATTCATCGTTCGCAAGGACGTTATGATGCCTGAAGAACATTTTCAATCCGGCAAAATCTTCATCAGCGAAATGATGTATGACAAACAGCGCTGCCAAGAATTCATCACCATGATCCCAAAAGACTTGATAGAAGGCATTTACGCGATTCTCGACGGCTATAAAGAAAAAAATGAAATCGTCGACTGGCCGAATCCCATCATTTGGCAGTTCATCATGAGCGTCCTGTTCGGCAACCACCTGACCCATTACGTCCTTTTCACAGATGCGGAGCGCGATAAAGAAGCCGAGATCGTCTATCTGACCCAGCAGATCGTCAAAGGACTGAAACCCGACAAGCAATAGCATTGACAGCCCGTTCCCGAATCGCTATACTGGACTAATCACACAGTGAGTAAATACTCACTCATCGTCATTCTTCAAAATAATAAGGAGGCATCCCATCACTATGGCTTTTGTCGAACTAAAAAATCTGAATAAATTTTACCCGATCAGCGGCGCGGAAGATTTCCAGGCACTGAAGGACGTCAACCTTTCCTTGGACAAGGGCGAGTTGGTCTCAATCGTCGGCGAATCCGGCAGTGGCAAGTCGACCTTGATGAACCTATTGGGCGGTCTGGACAGCCAGTTCTCTGGCGAAATAACCATTGACGGACAAAACATGAGCACATTCAGGGAAAAGGATTTCGTGAATTACCACAAAGAGAAGATCGGCTTCGTTTTCCAGAGTTTCAACCTAGTTTCCCACCTCAGCGTGCTGGATAACGTCACGTTGGCGATGACGTTGTCGAATGTCGATAAAAAAACACGGATAGCCAGAGCGAGAGAAGTATTGAAACAACTCGGACTTGAAGCCCAGTACAAAAAGAAACCCAGCCAGCTTTCCGGCGGGCAAAAACAGCGTGTGGCCATCGCCCGTGCGTTGGTAAATGATCCGGATATCATCATCGCAGATGAACCTACCGGCGCTTTGGACTCACAGACAACCGATCAGGTACTGGACATCATCCAAGACATCGCCAAAACCGGCAAACTCGTCATCATGGTTACCCACTCGGAAAAGGTCGCGGCCCGTTCCACCCGCGTCGTTACGATCGATGACGGGAAAATCATCGGTGACATCCGTCAAGGAGAGCTCGCACTGCACGACAACGCATTCGGGCTGCAGCAAAAAAGCAAGAGCAAAAATCTCACTTTTTTGGCGGCAATCCGCTTGGCCCTTCTTAATATGAAAGAAAAGTTGGCCCGTAACATCCTGATCGCTCTTGGCGGCAGCATCGGCATCATGAGCATCATTGTGATGCTATCCCTCGGCGAAGGCGTCAATGATTATTTGACCGAAACAATGAACGCCAACGTCAATCCGCTCGTCAGCGAAGTGCGGATGCCAATCGTCATCGAAACGAACAACAGTAGCGAAAACGCCGATTCCTCGATGATGATCATGACTCCCGCCGGCGCTGAGATTCCTGCCGGTTCCGCGCCGTCCGGTCCTCCAGCCGGGGTGACCCAGTCGGATCCGTTCGGAGAAGAGAATCTCGAAGAATTGCGGAACATCCCGCATGTGGCTGAAGTCAATCTCGCCTACTCTTCGCTTACGATCGGCAGCGACAATGTCATCTATGAAGGGGAAAAATATGCCTTCATGAACTTCGGGACAACCTCGGGCATGACCGATTCGAACATCCTGTATGGGGCGTTCCCTGAAGAAGGCGAAATCCTGATTACAGAAGGTGTCGCCAATCAGATGGCCGGAACTGCGGAAGAAGCCATCGGAAAAGAAGTGACCCTGGACGTTACCGTAGACGGTGAATCGCTGGAAAAAAATTATGTCATCAGCGGCATCTATTCAGCCGGCCAGGCTATCGGCGCCTTCGAATCTGTCTACATGTCAGCCGATTCCTTCGAAACCTTGACCGCAGAGAATAATCTGGAAGTGGAACCGAACGTGGTCTACCTGGTTTCCGATGATCCTGACAACACCCAAGCCATCAAAGACGAAGTTGCCGCTTTGGGTTATCGCGGTTCATCAGCGGATGCCCTGGCCTCCACTTTCACCCAGATGCTGGATATCTTCACTTACATCCTTTCCGGAGTCGCTGGCATCTCCTTGTTCGTGTCCGCTATCATGATTTTGACGGTACTCTACATCAGTGTTGTGGAACGTACCCAGGAAATTGGCGTCATCAAAGCGATCGGTGGACGTAAGAAGGACATCCGCCGCATCTTCGTTTCCGAGTCCTTCCTGATTGGTCTGTTCAGCGGCTTGTTGGGCGTAGGCATCGCCTACCTCATCACCATTGTCGGAAATATTATTGTGGAGAATCTGTTTGACACGGCCATCCTGAATATGACACCGGCCTTTGCGGTATTCGGCATCGTCACTAGCGTGATCATCAGCATGGTCGCCGGCCTGATGCCTGCCCAAAAAGCAGCCCGCCTCGACCCGGTAGAAGCCCTAAGACACGATTAAAATCGCAAGAGCCATGACAAATCCCACTCTAGAAATCGAGCACTAAGAGGATATTACGAGAACGGCCGCTTTTTGGCCGTGACGTAATGTCAGCTTAGGCGGAATCCCCTGCAATTCAGAGTTCAACTACAAGAACCCAAAAGAAGCAACCGACTCAAAGTCCGGTTGCTTCTTTTGGTTCATTCTGCAAGTCGGATTTGCGCATAAAAAGCGTTCATCTGATCGGCCAACTCATTTTCCTGCATTTCATGAAAAATGCTCATCACATTATACAGGTAGCGCAACAGCCAATCAAACGCATCCTGCTTCAGAGTAATACCTGCCTGCATTTCCTCCTCAATCTCTTTATGCAATGCATCGACCCAATGATCCCCCAAAACGATGCGCACCCGTTGGAACTGTTCCCGGAAAAGCTGTTCTGTGGAAACTTCTTCTTCCCCAGGTATCCATTTATTGCGGTTGGCGCTACGGTAATACTGGGGGATGAAATGCTTGAAGTAAGGATCGGATTGCTGCAGCAGGAAGAAGGCTGCTTCATATTTCCGTTCAGCAATAAAACTATCCAATAAATAGGAAACCAAAATATCCCGAAAATCAATCGACAGTTTGCGGACAACCAACTCCTTGTAGGTGTCGTTGACAGGCACAATGTCCAACTTGGCGTACAAGGGCTGTCGGCTTGCTCCTACAACCAATTCTTCACGGTCCAACAACTTATGTGCCTCTTCTTTAGCCCTGTCATGCATACCGCGGGAGCGAAAAACGACGAAACGGACCCATTTCAGCAAGGCGCCTTCTTCGGCAGTCAACTGGATATCCGGATTTCCATCCAAAACCGCCGCAAAATTCTCCAATTTCCGGACTGTATCCGCATAGTCATACTGCTCCCACTGGATATAGCTTGCCTCGTCCTTTTCGTAGCGGAAACTGATGAAAATCATCTGCAGCCACAATTTTTTTATGTCGGAATAACTGGCGCGATAACGTAGCTGTTGCTGTAACACTTCTTCCATTTGGGCTTTGATTCTTGCCGACTCCCAACCCGATCCGACCGCTTCAACTTCAAACAGTTGGACGAGTTCAATCGATTTTCTGACGTTATATTTGTTTTCTGTCATTAATTTATTTACAATAGGCCTTAGAAAGAGGTGCGACAACTTCGCTTGATTCCTGAAATAGGGGAAAATAAGATAGTCTTCATTCACTCTTTTCCTCAAAATTCCCGCATGTAAGGGCTGATGCCCTAGAGGACCGATTATCGGCGAAAACTCCTTCAATTCATATTCCCCTTCTATGAATTCCAGGTTCGCATGATTGAAAGGGTATCCAGCCGGAAAATTCTGTTTGTAATAGAAGAGATACCATTCATGCGCTTCCTGTTCATCCAGCAACAACCGATCCACTGAAATGACCTCATCCGCAAACCGCTTCGCGAAACGTTGCGTCTCATGGGATAATCGATAATATTCTTGCGTATGCAGGAAATCATGCAACGTATGTTCGCTAACTGGGACTTTGCACGCCAGTAAATAGTCATAAACCGCGTAATAATACTCAAAAAACAGAGCGTAATCACCTTTCATTTTCCGCACCTCCGGACCGTAATCCCTTACAATTCTAAATCCATTTTACCATATTGCTTGCAAAATGAACGAAGAAAGCTTGTTAACTGGTTAAGCGCGGCTGCCAAGTAATGAAAATTGTTAGATTACCTGAAAGCTGAAACAAACATCCTACATAGTATTTATTGAAATTTACACAAATTTCGTTCAGTTGATATAAAAATGTTCGGTTATTAATGACGTTTTCGCGCGTAGGTGCTATACTATACATGAAATGACGTTCGTCATATCTATGTACAAACATGCCATATTGCCGAAACATTCCCAATGTACAAGGACTTTCCGAAAGTAAGGCCTCGTCGCTCACTATACGCCATCCCTTTTTGAGAGTAGAAATGTCAGCATCCAAAAAAACAAATATTTTTATATCAGTTATATTGTGTTTCTAAATCCAAACGCAGCAACACAACTGCCGCTAAATAGATTTTAAATTGTAAATCACTATAGCTATTTTGACTCAGACTCTATTGTTAATGAACAAAAATAGATTTTCTGTCGATTTTTTTCGAAAAACTATCTGGTTATCTCGGGAACTAAAATTCATGTTACAGCAACCATTAAATTGCCTGCCAAAAATGGACAGCATCTCCTTTAGCCGGAGACTTTTTGAAATCGGCCTCGTTTGGGAGGAGCAACGTTGATTCCTCACTCCATATGCTTTAATGGCAAAATATTTGCCCCCTGTGCCGCATCAGTAAATTGGATTCGTTAACGTCAACATACTTTCTGCAATAAACTTATCATTTTTAGCAACCAGTTTGTACATGTCAGATTAAATTACACACACATTACAAATAAGCCTTTTTATGACAAGGATTAAATTGGTAAATTGTAAAATGAAATGCATAAGGAAATAAACGAAAAAATCATGTAGATACGATATACTTGTTAGCAACCAAACCAAAAGTATAAGGGGTATC